>QMMB01000305.1 GCA_003647035.1 Deltaproteobacteria bacterium
CTGCTTTCCGCCCTCTCACGAGCTCGCTTTGACGGACGCCTCCACCACGTGAGCTCGGTTGCGGTTGCGGGCGACTACGCGGACACGTTCACCGAAGCGATGTTCCAGGAGGGGCAAGACCTTCCCCACGCGTATCATCGCAGCAAGTTCGAGTCGGAAAAGCTAGTCCGAGAATCGAAGGTCGACTACCGCATCTACCGGCCAAGCTCGGTCGTCGGCGATTCGAAAACCGGCGCCATGGACCGTATCGACGGCGTCTATTACAGCTTCGGCGCGATCAAGAAGCTCGCCTACGCCCTGCCCGGCTGGGTGCGATTGCCGGTGCCCCGCATCCGCGGCCGTTTCAATCTCGTACCGGTCGACTACGTCGCCGACGCCATGGTACACATCGCGTTCTCAGACACCGACGCGCGCGTCTTTCATCTCGTCGACCCAAAGCCGCCTCCCTTCGTGAAAATGGCGGACATGTTCGTTGCCGCCGCGGGCGGTCCACGTTTGGGCCCCGCCGTCGACATCGCCAAGATGCCGGGCGCCAAGAAGACAGGCGCACTGATGTCGATGCCGCCAAGCGTGCGCGAGCTGCGCGACGCGTTTGTGAGCGACCTCGGTCTTCCCACTCAAGGCCTCGGTGCGATGAACATCAAAGTGCGGCTCGAAGACGGCAATACGCAGGCAGCGCTCGCGGGCAGCGGTATCAGCTGCCCACCGCTGAGGACATACGCCAAGACACTGTATCGGTACTACGAAGACCATCTCGACCCCATGAAACAGCGGCCGGCGAGATATCGGCGGGAGCTCGGGGGCAAGGTCGTTCTCGTCACGGGCGCATCACGTGGCATCGGCTTGGCCACAGCACACATGGCCGCTGAAGCGGGCGCCGAGGTCCTGTTGGTCGCGCGGGATGCCGCCAAGCTCGAGGCCGTAGCGCAAGAGATCCGCGCCGCCGGGGGCCGCGCACACGCACACGCGACAGACCTCTCTTCGTTCGACGCCATCGACGCGCTCGCCGACGCGGTGCTCGCTCAGTACGGCGGCGTCGATGTGCTGATTCACAATGCGGCCCGCTCGATTCGCCGGCCGATCTCTGCATCCCTCGACCGTTTTCACGATTACGAACGCACGATGGCCTTGAACTACTTCGCCCCGGTGCGGCTCACATTGCGCCTGCTCCCGTCGCTGAGGGAACGGGGTGGCACGATTTCGCACGTGCTCACGATGGGCGTGCTCATGCCGGCGCCCTACTTCGCCGCGTATCTCGCGACCAAGGGTGCGCTCGACGCGTTTGGCGATTCGCTGATGGCGGAGTTGCAACACGAAGGGATCCACGTGTCGTCGGTGTACCTTCCGCTCGTCAAAACCGAGATGATGGCGCCCGTCGAGGAATACGCCGGCCGAAGCGACGTTATGACCCCGCGCCGCGCGGCAACGATGATCCTCGATGGCGTGGTCGACCGACGCCGTCGGGTCATGACGGGCATGGGGGCATATTTCGCGTTCAGCAATCGGGTCATGCCGGCCACCACGAGCCGCATCCTCAACCTGCTCGAGCGAGCCTTCCCCCTGGACGATACGCCAAGCGAGTTTCCCCTCGAAAAGGCCTTCATTACAAACGCCATCGGGGGCAGCCCGGTCTAGCCCTTCGTGAGGTCGAGCTGCATGGCGTTATGATATTATCCCGTTGAGCGACATGCCTGAACCCGGCCACAAAGCCGCCCCCGAGTACCTCGAAATCAATCATCCGTGGGTTTCGCACCGGCACGTGCCGATCTACGAGTGGACGTTCCCTGCGAAAGCCAGCGATGAAGAGCTCGCCAGGTTCGTGCAGGCGCGCGAGGAATGGGCCACGCGGGCACACTACCCCGTCGCGTGGGTAGTCGAGCTCTCGAACCTCACCAGGGCGAGAGCCACGCAGCGCAGGGCCTTTGCCGAACATCTCAAACGATTCGAGGGGCACGACGTGCTGTGGAATGCCGGCTCCGCGCTCATCGTCCCGAGCGGCTGGTTGCGCGGGTTGGTCACCGCCGTCTTTTGGATTTCGCCGCCGAAGTTTCCGCACCAGGCGTTCGCCACGCGTACGGATGCCCTCGAGTGGGCGCAGCTGCAACTCGACGCAAAGCTTGCCGAATACAGCGTCCACTCTCAGGTTCGCTCGCGCCCATGATGACCTGGTACACGGGCAACCCCAGGTACGACACAGTGCTGACTCTGGCATTCGTGTTCGTGGTGATGGTCTTCATCGGCGCGGCCGTGATGAAAAGCCCCTACGGGCGCTTCGCGTCGAACAGGTGGGGCGTCAATCTCAGCCCCCGTCTGGGATGGTTCCTGATGGAGCTCCCGGCGATGCTGAGCTTCGTCTTCTTCTACTTTCAGGGTCAGAACCGGTTCGAGATCGTGCCTCTGTTCTTCCTGTTCGTCTGGGTCGTACACTACGGGAATCGCGGATTTGTCTTTCCCTACCTGATACGAAACCCCAAGGGCGCGACCGCCTCGTTCAGCATCACGATCGTGGTGATGGGATGGCTGGTGACCACGACTCACGGATACCTGAACGCAGCCTTCATCAGCGACCTCGGCACACACTTCAGCCCGGATTGGTTCACCGACTCGCGGTTCATCATCGGGATCACGCTCTACTACGGCTCGTTCGTGCTCAACATCCGATCGGACGCGGTCATCCGGAACCTCCGCAGCGTCGAGGAGATCGAGCGCGGGGACAAGGTATATCGCATCCCGCGGGGCGGCCTGTTTCGGTTCGTGACCAATCCGTCCTACCTGACCGAGATCATTGCTTTTGCAGGCTTCGCGCTCGCGACCTGGTCACTCGGCGCCACGTTCATCTTGCTGGTCACGATCGCCAACCTGGTGCCGCGCGCCTTCCAGACGCATCGGTGGTACCAGGAGAAGTTCCCGGACTACCCGCGAGAGCGCAGAGTGCTGATCCCGTTCGTGTTGTAGTCGCTAGCCCCTACGCAGAACGGAGACCAGGCAGTCCCTGCAAGCGTGTGGTGATTGGCTTGCTAATTCTAGGGTGAAGTCACGGACCTGCTGGAGTACGCTCGCCCATTCATGAAAGTCCTTCGCCGCATGGGTCTCGCGCTGCTCGTCCTGGTCGGCGCGGCGGCGCTGTTTGTTCGATACGCCACCCCCGACACCGCGCCGAGCGAGGTGGTGTTTCTAGGCGGTGATATCGTTACCATGGGGGACCCGTCCGTCGTCGAAGCGATGTGGATCAAGGACGGCCGGATCGAGCAGCTCGGCAGCGAGAGCGCCGTGCGCGAGGCGGCTGGGTCGGATGCAGAAATCGTCAGCCTCGACGGCGCGACCTTGATGCCCGGGTTCATCGAGCCGCACACGCACCCCCTCGCGACCGCGCTGCTCGGCTCGGCGATCGACGTGGGCGGCTTCACCCACGACTCGCGCGCGCAGATGATGGAGACGCTGCACGAAGCGCTGGGCGGATTTCTCCCTCAGCCGTGGATCATCGCGTTCGGCTGGGACCCGATCATGATTCGCAACCTCGCGCCACCGACGCTCGAAGAGCTCGACGAGCTTTCGCCGGACAAGCCGTTGGTGATCCTTACTCAGGCGATGCACGAGGCCTTTGCGAACAGCGCGGCGCTTCGCGAGGCCGGGATCACGCGCGACACACCGGACCCTCCCGGCGCAGCGTTCGGCCGGGACGAGCACGGCGAGCTCACTGGCTCGGTGCTCGAGGTCAACGCGGTCAATTACCTGCTTCGGGCGCTACCGGCGCTGCCGCCCGCACTCACGGAGCTGATGCTTCGGTGGACCCTGGCCGACTACGCACGCGGGGGGTTCACTACGATCGGGGTGCTCGGACCTGTCGGGCGTGCAGAGGACCCGATCGGACTCCTTCGGGGGTTGGGGGACGACCCGCACGCCCCGGTTCGTAGCGTCGTCTACGGCTTGCCGTCTCAGCTCGACCTCGACGAGAAACCGGACACGAACCACGACACTCGGTTCGAGCTTCGAGGCGTGAAGTTCTGGATGGACGGATCGCCGTATACCGGAGGAGCCGCGTTCGCGGAACCGTACGCGGACACGGAGCTCACGCGAGAAGAGCTTCATCTGAAACCGGGCCATATGGGCCCGCTCAACTACGAGCTCGGTGCCTTCATCGAGGAGCTCGGCCGTTTTCATCGCGCGGGTTATCACGTCGCGGTGCACACCCAAGGCGAGCGCGCCATAGAACGGGTGCTCGACGCGGCCGAGGCGGTGCTGAAAACCGATCCCTGGGAAGACCACCGCCACCGTTTGGAACACAACGCGCTCATCACGACCGAACAAATCCAGCGCGCGAAGGCGCTTGGTTTCGAGCTGAGCTTTTTCACCGACCACATCTACTACTACGGCGACCGCCTCCGGGAGCTCGTCGGCGACCGCGCCGAACGCTACATGCCCGTGGGCACGGCGTTTCGGGCAGGGCACCGGGCCACGTTGCATAGCGACAACCCGATGACCCCGATCGGGCCGTTGCGTGTGATGCGA
>QMMB01000306.1 GCA_003647035.1 Deltaproteobacteria bacterium
CGCCAGATGCTGAACATCAACAGATTGGCGAGTTGCGTCATGACACATTTCGTGGAGGCGACGCCGAGTTCGGGGCCGGCGGGCGTGTAGAAGCTCGCGTCCGCCATGCGTGGGATCGCGCTGCCATTGACGTTGGCGATCGAAAGGACTTGGGCCCCGCGTTCTTTCGCCTCTTTGGCGGCCATGAGCGTGTCGATGGTCTCCCCCGACTGACTCACCGCGATCACCAAATCCCCTTCGCCGACGACGGCGTCCCTGCCTCGGAACTCGCTTGCCAGCTCGGTGATGGTCGGCACCTGGGCGAGCTCTTCCAGCCAATAGCGCCCTGCGATGGTCGCGTGATGGCTGGTGCCGCAGGCGAGGAGGATCACCCGCTCGATGCGCTTGGCGTCGTCGTCGCTCAGGCCGATTTCGGCCGAGAAGATGTCGGCGTTCTCGCGGTCGAGCCTCCCGCGCAGGGTGTCTTCGAGCGCGCGCGGCTGCTCGAAGATTTCCTTCAGCATGAAGTGCTTGTATCCGTCCTTCTCGGCCATGACTGGCGACCAGGAGATCTTCCTAGAGCGACGGCTCACGGGAGTACCGTCGAGCGTCGTCAGGGTGAAGCCTCCGGCCTCGAGCACGGCGATCTCCCCGTCTTCGAGGAACACCATCTCGTTGGTGTAGGGAAGGAGAGCCGGAATATCGCTCGCGCAGTAGGTCGCGCCCTTCGACACGCCGAGCACGAGCGGGGATGAGCTCTTGGCCACCACGATGCGGTTCGGCTCCTGCTCGGACAGGACCGCGATCGCGTACGCGCCTTCTACGTGTGCGAGCGAACGGCGTATCGCCGTGACCATGTCGTGTCCCGCTTGCGTTTCGCGATGGATCAGGTGGGCGATGATTTCGGTATCTGTGTCGCTGACGATGGGGAAGCCGCTCGCCTCGAGCTCGCTCCGCAGCTCCAAGTGGTTTTCGATGATGCCGTTGTGTACGACTGCGATGGGGCCGGCGACGTGGGGGTGCGCGTTGACCTCCGAAGGGCGGCCATGCGTGGCCCACCGGGTGTGCCCGATGCCAACCGTGCCCGGGAGGCCCTGTTGCGAGAGCGCGTTCTCGAGGTTGCGAAGCTTGCCGACCGCGCGGACTATCTCTATGCCGTCGTTCGAATGAACGGCGAGGCCGGCCGAGTCGTAGCCCCGGTATTCCAGTCGCCGAAGCCCGTCGAGCAGGATAGGCGTCGCCTGGTCGTCACCAACGTGACCAACGATTCCGCACATGCTCTGACTCTAGTCGATAGGACCGCGCGACGCACCAGTGGCGCCCGCGTTTGGGCGCTTGTCGTCGAACTTGGCTTTGACCTCGCCGTCCGGGGAGACGACAATCACCGGTCCGAACTGCTGAAGCGATTGAGCGAAATCCGCGGCCTGACCGACGATCACAACGAGCGCGTCGTCCGGCCGGATGTAGTTGCGCGCGACGTACTGCGCCTCGGACGCGCTGGTTTTGCGGATCGCCTGGCGGTATCGGTCCCAATAGTCGTCCGGCAGCCCGAACGTGCGGAGCTCGACGACGAGCTCGGAGAGCTTGCCCGGCGTGTCGACCTTGAGCGGAAACGAATCGCTGAGGTAACGCTTCGCGTTGACCAGCTCTTCGGGTTCAGCGGGCTCCTGGTGGATACGTCGAAGGTGCTCGAAGAACGCGCCTATCGCTTCGGTCGTGACCTCGGTTCGGACCGAGGCGTAAGCGACGAACGGGCCGATATCCACGCGCTCACCGATCGAGCTGTATGCGCCGTAGGTGAGGCTCCTCTTCTCGCGGAGGTCCATGAACAGGCGGGAGGCCGCAGAACCGCCCAGCACCTGATTGGACACCATGAGGGGGATCCACTCGCGGTTGGCTCGCGCGATCGCCAAGTTACCCATGTAGATGACCGACTGCACCGAGCCCGGTCGATCGACGACCACAATGTTGCGGTCGGTCGGGTGCGGCGGCTCCCTGTACGTGGGGACGGAGCGTGTGCCGACTTTCCAGGCGCCCAGCGTTTTCTCTGCCGTCTCGGCGACGCGGGCCGGATCCACGTCTCCGGCGACGACGAGGAATGCGTTCCTGCCGACGAAGTGCTCACGGTGCCAGCGCACCAAATCTTGGCGGCGGACCCTCTTCACCGCTTGCGGCGTGGTGTCGACCGTGCCGTAGGGATGCTGGCCGTAGAGTTGGCGATAGAAGGTACGCCGAGCGATGTACCGAGGCTCCCGCTCGGAAAGCGCAAGGCGATCGAGCTCGCGGCGCTTGAGCTTTTCGAGCTCCTTGTTGGTGAAGGTAGGGGCGCCGGCGACTTCGGCGAGGATCGCCATGACCACTTCGAACTGTTCGGAGAGCGCCCGAACGCCCACGTAGGTGTTCTCCTCATCCGAGCTGGCCCAAAGATCGGCGCCGAGGAACTCGATCTCTTCGGCGATCTCGGCGCTCGAGTACTTTGCTGTGCCCTCCTTCAGCATTTGAGCGACAAGGCCGCTAAGGCCGGGGAGCTTTGCTGGATCCAATTCGCCACCGCTGCGGATCACGAGCGTCGCGTAGACGACCGGAAGCTGGTCGGTGACGATGGTGTTGAGTTGCAGCCCATTGTCGAGGTCGGCGACGTGCACAGGCGGCAGGGTCATGTCCTTCGTTTCGCCGGACGCGGGCGGGGCCTCGCGCTCGGTTTGGGCCTTGTGTTGCGCATCCTTGGCGGTCTCGGGCGCGGCGCCCGTGCTTCCTTTGGAACCGCCACATGCCACCAACAGCGACAGTGCGAGTACGCGAAGCCACATCTTCATTTCTCCTCCGACGCCGGGTCGGTGCCAGGCATGACTTCGAGTACGGTGCGATTGGTCGCTTCAAAATAGGTGCCTGCCACGCGTTTGATATCCTCCATGGACACCGCGAGATAGTGATCGAGCTCTAGTTTCAGCAGGTTCGCGTCCCCCCAGTAGAGCTCGAACTCTGCGAGATGCTGTGAGCGCGCCATGTTCGACTGAAGCCCGAACACAAACGATGCGCGGATACGATTTTTGGCCTTTTGGAGCTCGCGCTCGGTCGCGCCCTTCTTGGCGATCGATTCGAGCTCGGCAAAGACGATGGCCTGCGCTGCGCGCGGGGGGTGGCCACTGGCCATGACCACCCATGCGGAGAACAGATCCGGCCCACGGCGATCATCGGTGCCAACGGCGACGTCCTGGCAGATCTCTTTGCGCTTCACGAGGGTCTGGTAGAGGCGGCTCGATTCGCCGTCGCCCAGCACCATCGCGAGTATCTCGAGCGCGTAGTGATCGGGCGTCCGGCTCGGCGGGATGTGATACCCGAGGTGAAACGCTGGGAGCGTGGCATTCGCGTCGTACATCGTCTCCGTACGTTCCGCGGTTTGTTCAGGTGGTAGAGGCTCGGAATATGCAGGCGCCTTTCGAGCCGGGATATCGCCGAAGTACTTCTCGACCAATGTCATGGCAGCATCGGTGTCGAAGTCACCGCTGATGCTCAACACGGCGTGGTTGGGCGCGTAGTGCGTGTCGAAGAACGCTTGGACGGCCTCGAGCGGCGCATCGATCAAGTCCTGCATGTCGCCGATGGTCGAATGGGCGTACGGCCAGTAGTCGCCGTAGGCGAGCTCGTTGATGCGCAGCATGCTCGGGATGTACGGCTGGTTGTCGATCCGCTGGCGCCGCTCTTCCATCACCGTCATGCGCTGGTTCTCGAAGTTCTCTTGGGTGATCGCGAGCGATCGCATGCGGTCCGCTTCGAGCCAGAGGCCGAGGGCGAGCTCGTTTGCTGGCAGCGTTTCGAAGTAGTTCGTACGATCGTTGCTCGTGGTGCCGTTGGCGCTGCCTCCCCGGTTGATGATCAGGCTGAAATGCTCGCCTTTGCCGACGTTGGCGGAGCCCTGGAACATCATATGCTCGAACAGATGCGCGAAGCCCGAGCGCCCCTTGACCTCGTTGCGCGATCCGACGTCGTAGTAGACCGAAACCGCGACCGTCGGGACGGTACGGTCTTGGTTGATGACGACGCGAAGCCCGTTCTCGAGGGTGGCACGGCTTACCTGCAAATTCGCCAGCGCGGCCGTGTCTGGCTCGGCAATCGCGTGCCCTCCGCCGAGAAGCGTTGCGGTGGCGATCAGCACCCCTACTGCGGTACCCATGAAAATCCGGTTCATCTGACTCCCATCAACACGTGAAGCGGGCAAAAGCTTCCAGGTCGCTACCACATTCACCCCTGAGGGCAAAGCGGTTGACGGCTCTCGCGGTTTTGCGGCCACTCACCGCCCCGCATGACTGCCGCACTGCTATCGATTGGCACCGAGCTCACCCGTGGCGCGCTGGTGAACACCAACGCCGCGTGGCTGGGCGAGGCGCCCACCACGCTGGGCTTCGACGTTGTCGAGCACCTCACCGTGGACGACCAGCTCGATCGAATCGTGACGGTCATCCACAGGTTGGCCGAGTCGCATCGTGTCGTGATCGTGACAGGCGGGCTCGGACCGAC
>QMMB01000307.1 GCA_003647035.1 Deltaproteobacteria bacterium
AGCTTCCCTGGGCTGCGCGATAGTCGCTTACGAGGAATGCGATGCCGGCCAGCGCCACAGCCAACCCGGCCGCGCGGAATAGCCGCTGGATCTTCATCGGATTGGCGAGGAAAGCGACTTTCGGGGCTCTATCCGGGTGAATTTCCGCTTCTGGAGCCGCCTGTACCTCCGGCTCCTCTGGAGCATCGGGGACGACGCTCAGGATTCCCGTGTTTCGGTCCACGACGTCGGGATGAGCCATACCGACGTTGGCGTGCTCCCGATAGTGAGCGAGGTCCGAAAGCAATTCGTCGATGAACTGATACCGGTCGTCAGGACCGCGACACGTCGCTTTGCGAATGATTCGGACGATGCCCGCCGGGTAGTTCCCTAGCTCTTCGAGCTGAGGCACGTCCCGCGCCTCACGCGGTGGCTCCTCACAGGCCACCGCGAAGTACAGCAGTCTTCCGAGCGAATAGACGTCCGAGCGAAGGTCGATGCGTCGCTCGCTCGCGGTCTCTGGCGCAACGTAGGCGCCGCTCCGAGGCGCGATGCGGGGACCCAGGAAGAACGGCTCGAGCTTGTCGTCGACGGCAATGTATTTGGGCGAGAGCGTGCCTACCGGGACGTCTGTCGCATGGAAGCGCTGGACGATCCTAGCCACACGTTCGAAGTGCCGCAGACGCTCTTGGAGACGCCACGAGGTCCAAGGCAGGTCGCGAAAGATCCCCTTCGGCTCCGGAGTGGCGAGAATGACGTAGGGCTCTTCCTTGACGATCCGGATGCCGGAGGCGCTGGCGTAGCGAGGGATGTTCTCGAAGTTGAGCTTCTGCCCATCCGTGGTCACCGCCTGCAAGACGATGACCGCCACCTCGCGATCCTCGCCGTCCAGGCCTCCATGCACCACGATGCCGGGCGCGCGAAAGACAGGCTTGCCCACGAGCACACCGGCCACGAAGGCATTGGTTGCATTCTCTTGCATGAGTTCCAGTATAAGTGGCGAAATACAACAATGCTACAGTATGAAAGCCGGCCCCGGGACTTTGAAGAGACTGTAACTGCGGGGCCTAGGCGTCGTATGGTGGCCGCGATGCGGATCGTCATCATCGGCAACGGCGTCGCGGGGATGGAGGCCGCCCTCGCGGTTCGGAACAGGGAGCCGAGCTGGGATATCACGCTCGTTTCGGAGGAGAGCGATCACTTCTTCTCCCGGACGGCGCTGATGTGGGTGTTCAGCGGACAGATGAGCCATCGCGACATCGAGCCCCTCGAGCGCGACGCGTATGAGAGGCTCGGCTTCCGGCGGGTTCGCGCCCGGGCGATCGGGGTCGACACCGAGCGCCGGCAGGTCTCGTTCGCAGGGGGGCAAGAGCCCGTGGCGTACGACCGATTGCTCATCGCGTCGGGCTCTAGGCCGCGGCCCGGGCCTTGGCCGGGAAGTGAGGCGCGCGGCGTGGGGCACTTCGTCACGCTGCAGGATCTCGACTGGTACGAGCGCGAGGTACACGGCGGGACGTCCCTGGCGGGTGGCCCGCCGCGGCCTCGTCTTCATGCCACCGGGCGCAGCAGCGACTCGCCGTACCGTTTTCGCGAGGTTGCCGCAGAACGTCGCGGCCGGCTCGCGCAGCAGCCCGCGGTGATCGGCGGGGGGCTGATCGGCATCGAAGCGGTGGAGGTCGCGGTCACGGCAGGGCTCCGGCCTCATTTCTTCATTCGTGAAGAATGGTTTTGGCCCATCGCGCTCGACCCAAAAGAAGCGCTGTGGATCAGCGACCGCATGGCGCAGCACGGGGTCGAGGTTCACCTCGAACACGAGATCGAAGCGCTCGACACCGATTCCGATGGCAATGTCGTGGCGGTACGAACCAACCGGGGGCGCTACCCAAGCGACTGTGTCGTGATCGGAATCGGGGTGACGCCGAACACCGCGTGGTTGGCGGAGGCAGGGATCGACCTCGATGACCGCGGTGGCATCGTGGTGGACGAAGGCCTCCAGACGAGCGTAACCGACGTGTTTGCGGCGGGGGACTGCGCATCGGTCCGCTGGTTCGACGGGACCCGACGGCCCGAGCAGCTCTGGTACACGGCGCGTGATCAAGGGCGTGTCGCGGGCCGGCGGTTGTTGGGCGACGCACCCCGATACGATCGAGGCACCTGGTACAACTCGGTCAAGCTGATGGACATCGAGTACACGACCGCGGGCCTGGTGAACTGGAAGCTCGATGGCGAGGAGAACTGGTTCTTCGAGGAGAAGGGCAGGGTGCGCAGTACTACGCGCATCGTGACGCAGGGCGGCCATGTCGTCGGGTTCAACATGCTCGGGCGACGATGGGACCATAGCGTGCTCACACGTTGGATCGAGGAGCGGCGAACACTCGATTGGGTCCTGCGTCACCTGAACGACGCTGCGTTCGACACCGAATTGGTGCCCCGGCTCCGGGTCCGGAGGGCGTAGGATGGACCAGCAGGGACAAAACGGGCTTCTAGCAACCTACCGCGAGGGCTGGCGCAACCGCAGCGTCGTGGGCATCGCGTTCTCGGCGCTGTTGGTTTCGTTCTACGTCGTTCTCTATTGGGAACACAAAGTGCACCAGCACCTGGGCATCGCCCCGCTCACCGCGATTTCCGAGGCCGCCGGTCTGCGCAATCGCTGGTACCTCTACGGTGCCCTCTATTCGGTCGCGATGATCACGGGCGGCATCTATTATCTGCGGCGCCACGGGAACAGCCGCTACAACCGATTTCGCATCACGGTCAACGTCGCCATTCAGGTCGCGCTCGGGTTTACGCTGCCCTTCATCATGCCGCTCTTCGGCGGCCAGGAACTCTACTTCTCGTACTTCTGGCCGCTCAAGTACGACTATCTCTATCCGCAAACGCTGGCGGATCTTCCGCTGTACTTCGCGCTGTACACCGTCGTGGGGTCGCTTCTCGCTGCGCCCGTGCTTGCCGTGCTCTACGGGAAGCGCTGGTATTGCTCGTGGGTCTGCGGTTGCGGCGGCCTGGCCAACACATTCGGCGACCCATGGAGACACCTGACCAGCAAGTCGACCAAATCGTGGCGCTTCGAGCAAGTGAGCGTTCATCTGGTGTTGTTTATCGCGATCGCGACGACCTTTCTCATCGGTCTCGATTCGTTGATCGGCGCCGAGCATCCGACCTTCCACCGCATCGTCGTAGGTGAGCACTGGCAGGATTGGTCGATCAAGAGCTTCTACGGATTCACCGTGGGCGCGATCCTGGCGGGGGTGATCGGCACGGGGCTTTATCCGGTGTTCGGGCCTCGCGTGTGGTGTCGCAACTTCTGTCCGATGGCGGCGGTTCTCGGCTGGGTCCAGAAGATCGGGCGCTATCGTATCAAGGTGAAGCCCGGCATGTGTATCTCCTGTGGCAACTGCAGCACATACTGCGAGATGGGGATCGATGTTCGCTCGTACGCCCAGGCCGACGAGAGCTTCACGCGGGCGTCGTGTGTCGGGTGCGGGATGTGCGCGCATATGTGTCCGCGGGGCGTGCTCAAGCTCGAGAACACCTGGGACCGTTCGGAGGACAAAGAGCGGCAGAAGCTGTCGGTCGTCGACTTCTGAACGTCAGGCGAAGGCGACCGAACGAAGCCCATGACGTAGCGCGCCCGCAGCTCGAAGCCGGGGGTGATACGCGCTTCGCCGATGGGGCAGCGCACGCCGGGTCGGCTCTCACGCCGGCCCGGGCGGAGCGGGCTTGCCCATCAGCCGTTCGAATGCGGCGGCTCCGAGCGATTGGACCATGAGCCGGTCGAGGCGAGCCTCGAGCCCTGCCCGATGCTCGGGCGAGTCATAAACGAATGCGACGCCCATCCCAGGGGTGCGACCCGCCCGGGCTTGCTCGGCGTCGACGACCCAGCGGACCACTCCGCGCAGCACGATCGGCTCGCCGAGCTCAGGGGCTCGAATCGTAAAGGACAGCATAGTTCCCACGCCGAGGGGACGATCTGTCCGAATGAAGGTCCCACCCCGACTGATGTTGTGTGTGTAATCCGACAGCAGGGCATTCAGCCGGTCGTATTCGACTGGCAATTCGAGTGCCGCTCGGCCACATTCTCGACGTTCGTCGCCTCCCTCAGACATACCCCGGAAGGCAGCCTACGAGCCCCCGGACTCCGCGGCAACAACACGGTCGCTTGACGTTCAAACCCTCACTGCCTACTCTACGAGACCCTTTAAACCCGGACGTTCCGCTTCTGCGTTGAGCGTCTTTCGCGCGCGAGGATTGCGCATGACTGACACCGATTCCAAAACAAGTGAGACCTCAACGAGCGAGGGAGCGCCTGTGGAATCGCAACCACCTGTTGCGATTCAAACCGAAACCGCGAACGAGACCGCGAACGAGACCGTGACAGAGGCCACGACCGAAACGGAGTCCGCCGCCGAGGCCGTGAACGGTAAGGCGGAGGGGGCCGTGTCCGAGCCCGCGCCGGCATCCGAGTCGGCCCCCGCATCCGACCAGGCCGACACCCTGACCGTGGAGGTCGCCGCGG
>QMMB01000308.1 GCA_003647035.1 Deltaproteobacteria bacterium
GGGCGACGAGGGTGGCGCGGCCGGCGAAAACTGATACGCACCCGCCATGGCGAACCCCACAGCAACTCTCGAAACCTCGCTCGGCAACGTGGAAATCGAGCTCTTCACCGACCTCATGCCGACCACCGCCGGCAACTTCGTCGAGCTTGCCAAGAGCGGCTTTTACGACGGTCTTCACTTTCATCGCGTCATCAGCGGATTCATGATTCAGTTCGGATGCCCGCACAGCCGCGACCCAAACAGCTCGCGCGCCGGCACCGGCGAGAGTCCGAACGGCACCATCCAGGACGAGCACCCCGACAACGCCAAGCTCTCGAATGAGCCCGGGACGCTATCGATGGCCAACACCGGACGCCCGAACAGCGGCGGCTGCCAGTTCTTCATCAACACCGTGCACAACGCGAACCTCGACTGGTTCACGCCAGGCGCGTCCAAGCACCCGGTGTTTGGCAAAGTGCTCAGCGGCATGGACGTCGTCCAGAAGATCGAGACGACCCAGACCGGCGCTGGTGACCGGCCAACCACCCCAGTGCAGATGGTCAAAGTCACCATCCACGACTGATTCCTTCAGCCGCTCAAGGGACGCAATCTCGGGAGTCGCGGCCCGCGCATTGGCTCAGGGCTTCAAAGCAGGGATCGTATCCAAAGCAGCTCTCGCAGCTCGTGCCGCACGGCTCGAGAGCGCACTCGTTGAGACAGGTGAAGCGAATGCAAAGGGCGAAATCCCCGTAGCAAGACTCACAGTCAGTAGACAGCCCCGGGATGTCATCGTCGATGCATGGGTTGGTGCAATCGAGAAAAGCCTGATCGCCTACTACGCCGGCGCAGTCGATGCCGCACTGCGCGGCGACTTGCCGCGCGCTCGTCGGATAGAGGTCTGTGATGGCGTCGAGGTCAGACTGACTCAGACAGGCGCCCCCGCCGCCGACACCCGCCATGCCCCCGGCGCCGCCCATGCCGCCACCGCCCATGCCGCCCGCGCCGGCAGTGCCACCTGCACCGCCGATTCCACCGGTGCCGCCACTTCCGCCCGATCCATCGGCGGCTCCTGTCCCACCGTTGGCGCCCGTGCCGCCACTACCCGGTAGGCCGCCGCTCCCACCGCCGGGCGGCGGAACCACATTCTCTGAGCACCCGGACACGGACGCGACCAGGGCAAGCACGGGGAACACACGGAACAGGGTCATCGGGTCGCAGGCTACCAACGCGCGCCGCCGTGGTCCAGCAAAGGCCGCTAGCCGCCCTTCGGCTGCCAGCGGCTCTCCGTCAGCGTCAGGCCCTCGATCGACTTCCGAGGCAGCATCTCCTCATAGGTTCGCCGGTAGCCCGTCTTGGAGATCCGCCAGACATCGTCGTCGCCCTTGCGGTATTCGTCTTCGTAGAACGCCGCGCCACGGATAATCATGTCGAAGCTCGTGTCGATGACGCAGTCCTGCAGGCACCAACGCCCGGTCGCATGGCGCTCATCCACGAAGTCGATCTCTGGCTGGCTCACGACGTGGCTCGAATGGAAGCTGTCCGCGCCCATCGCGCCCTCGAGGAACTTTAGAATCGCATCCCGGCCGTCGAACGAGAACTTGCCGCTGCTGTAGGCCGCCGTCGCGTCCTCGGTAAAGCACTCCCGCAGCTCGTCCCATTCCTTGGTGTCGAGGCAGCGCTGGTACTTGTACTTGAGGCGTTTGATCGCCTCGAGGTCCTTCCAATCCATGTCCAAAGTCACCTCCTCGAAGGCAGCGCCAAGCATCGGAGGTTAGTACCACATCTGTGGGGCATCGTGCATGGGGGTTGGCACGACAGCCACGGCATGTGTGGACTCCCATATACTGGCCGGGCTTCCTTTTTGGGGCATCCCATGGCATCACGGTTTCTCTGGCAAGGAGACCTGGGCGATGGGCGGATATGTGGGCAAATGCGCGGTAGCGGTGCTCGTCGTTGGCTTGGCTGCGGTCGCTTCAGGCGGGTGCGGCAAGAGCAAGACGTTTCGGGGCCCTGAAGTCGGGGGCGCCGGCAAAGGCTGCTACCAATACAAGACCAAGGACAAAGACTTCAAGTACATGAGTCAGCAGGCCACGGTGACGACCGAGTGGTACGACGAGTGGACGTCGCTTCACGGGAAGACATTACCCGACCCGTTGCCGCCGGCTGAGCACTGGCGGCATCCGAAGCTCTCGAGTCGGTACGCCGGGACGATGCACGAAGACAGCTTCGCTAGCGACGTGAGCGTCGAGCCCGGGCCCATGCCCAACGACGCCAAAGTGGAGTATTTTCACGTGCTCGAAAAGGGCACGAAGTTGTCGGGCATGTCGCCCTTCTACACGTTCCTAGATGACCACACGGTCGTGACGATTTCGTTTGGTCGGGACGCGGCCATGCTGCTCATCATCGACATCACCGGTGAAGCGCGACTCCTCGACTACGTTGCGCTTCCGGGGCGGGGAAGCAAGGCGCTGGAGCTTGCGAAGAAGTCGGCACGCATGGCGATGTTCCGGGACACGTCCGGCGGGGCGTACTCGTACCTGGACTCGAAGGGCAGAGTCTATGTCCCCGGCGCCGACAACACGGTCATTCGGATCACCATCCGGGACCGCCGCGTCGTGCGCGACGAGATGGTCATGCTGGACCTCAACAGGGAAATCGAGAAAGGCAGTTGGATCGGCGACGCGATGGATCATCCGGAGAACCACCTCACCGCGCTCATGCCAGATGCCAAGGGCCGCGTGTGGTTCACGTCGAAATTTGGAGTCGTCGGGATCATCGATGGCAGGGAGGGTTCCAGGATCTGCCCGTCGGTTTACACGACATCGATCGTCCACTTCGCACTGAGCGACAAGCTCCATCACTACTACGGGGACGAGTTGCCCGAAGGGTCCGAGGACTTCCTCCGGCGCGTGGAGGAGGCTGAAAGAGACGGTACGCTCGTCGACAAGAACGCACAGTTGCGACAGGAGGCCATCGAGTTGTTCGATCTCGTCCAGGATGAGCCCTTCGAGCAGATCCAGAACTCCTTCTCTGTTGGTCCAGACGGGATCTACATGGTCACGAACGTGGGCCTCTACAAACTCTGGTTCAACGAGAAGACACGGCACATCGAGCTCGACCCGAAGTGGGCACCGAACTACGCGAAGGACGACCTCTTCTACGACAACGACCGGAAGATCAAGCCTGGCCACCTCAACAACGGGAGCGGAACGACACCTACTCTGGTCGACGATCGCTTCGTCGTAATCGTCGACAACGCGCCAGAGCAGGTCAACTTGAACATCTTTCGCCAGGAGGACGGAACACTGGTGAGCAAGTTGCCGCTCTTCAACGCACACGCTGGCGCGGTGGAAAACTCCGTTGTGGCCTACGGAGACCATCTCGTCGTGGGCAATACGTTCGGGTATGTCGACCCCTTCATTGAGAACCCAACCCCCGGGGGCATCATGCGGTTCGACTACGATGCGGAGAAGGACGAGTACACACATCGCGAAGGTTGGCCCGCGGTCGGAGCGTTCGACGGCAAGACGGCAACGCCGAAGCTCTCCACCGCAAACGGTCTCTTCTATGTCTACCACCGCGACATGCTGGCGGAGGGCCATCATGATTGGCAGCTCACTGCCGTTGATTTCCGCACCGGTTGGCGCGTCTTCAGCATCAAAGGCTATTTCGAGGGAGACGACTTCGACGACAACGTGAGCGGGATCGTGAAGAAGAAAACTCTTGGCAAAGAGGACTACGGCAAGAAGGTTTTCAACAACATTTGGGGCACCTTCTCGTTTGGCCCGAAGAACAGCATCTTCATCGGCACGTATCGCGGGTATGTGCGCTTCTCGTCGGCGCCGGAATTGGCCAACGAGGCGGCTTCGGCGCTGGAGAAACCGGAAGCACCTCAGTAGGGTTTCAGAGCGCTACTCGGCGAACGCCGGGTCGCTTGCAAACCGTGCAACGTGATGCTCCTCGTCGCCGAACAGGGCGTTCAGTGCATACATCCGCTTGAAGTAAAGCCCGATGTCGTGCTCGTCGGTGACCCCGATACCACCGTGAAGTTGCAGCGACTGCTGTGCGACCCAGATGCCGCCGGTGGCGAGCTGGTACTTTGCCGCGGAGACATCAGCGCGGCGGGTGTTGTCGTCGTCTCCATCCGCGCGAACCATCGAAGCCATCGAAATCGAGCGAAGGAGCTCCGTTTCGGCGTACATGTCGACGGCACGGTGTTGGAGCGCTTGGAATGAGCCGATCTTGACGCCGAACTGTTCGCGCGTACCAAGGTAGTCGACGGTCATCTGAAGCATCGTAGTCGCAATGCCGACGGCCTCGGCGACCGCCGCAGCAGCAGCGTAGTCCATCGTGCGGTCGAGCACGGCCGCCCCGGAACCTTCCTCACCAAGGCGCGCGGCATCCGCGACCGCCACGTCGTCGAGCTTGATGAACGCGGCCTTCCGACCATCGATTGTCTTGGCGACCGTCACCTTCACGCCTTCGGCGTCTCGCGGCACGACGAACAGCGTCA
>QMMB01000309.1 GCA_003647035.1 Deltaproteobacteria bacterium
AGGCATGGGGCGGCCGGTTCGAAGAAGAGCTGGACGCAATCGCGGCGAGATTCAGCGCAAGCGTGGATGTCGATGGGCGCCTGTGGCAACAGGACATCGACGGTTCGATCGCGCACGTGCGCATGCTAGCCGCACAGAACATTCTGCCCGCCGGCGACGCCAAACAGATTGTGGCCGGCTTGGAAACGATCCGCGCGTCGATCGAAGGGGGCGAGTTCGACTGGGACGAGGCCAAAGAAGACGTCCACATGAACATCGAGGCCGCGTTGACGAGCGCTATCGGCGACGCCGGCGGGCGTCTGCACACCGGCCGAAGCCGCAACGACCAAGTCGCAACCGACATGCGGCTCTGGACACGGCAGGCGTGCGGCTCTGTCGTGGCCGACATCGACGCCCTCCTCGAGGTCCTCGCGGACAAGGCCGACGGACACCTCGACTTTCTGATGCCGGGGTACACTCATCTACAGCGCGCACAGCCCGTGAGGCTGTCACATCATCTGTTGGCCTGGGCCGAAATGCTCGAACGAGATCGAGGCCGCCTCGTAGACGCCGCAAGGCGCATGAACGAATCTCCACTCGGTAGCGCGGCCCTCGCTGGCACCACCTTTCCGATCGACCGCGAGGCGACCGCCGATGCGCTCGGCTTCGATCAGCCGATGCGAAACTCGCTCGACGCCGTCGGCAGCCGAGATTTCCTTCTCGAGGCCGTGAGTGCGCTCGCGATTTGTTCTGTGCATTTGTCACGTGTCGCGGAGGAGCTCGTCCTTTGGTCGAGCCAGGAGTTCGGCTTCGTTCAGATGAGCGACGCATTCACGACCGGCTCATCGATCATGCCGCAGAAGAAGAATCCCGACATGCCCGAGCTGGTTCGGGGCAAGACCGGCAGGGTCGTCGGCTCGCTCGTCAACCTGTTGGTGATGCTCAAGGGACTGCCGCTCGCATACAACCGGGACCTCCAAGAAGACAAGGCACCAGTCTTCGACGCGTTCGATACGGTGCATGATTGCCTGGCGGTGCTCGGCGGCGCCATCGGCTCCGCGACGTTCGACAAGGGCCGGATGGCCGCCGCATTGCAAGCCGGCTTCCTCGATGCAACCGAAGTCGCCGATTGGCTCGCCTCGCGCGGCATTCCCTTCCGAGACGCGCACCACGTTGCGGGTAAGCTCGTTCAGCAGGCCGCGCAGCAAGGCAAGACGCTCTCGGAGCTTCCGCTCGAGGCCTACAAGGCCGCTCACGACACCTTCGACGACACGATCTTCCTGGCGCTCGATATGGAAACCGCGGTCGAACGGCGAGACGTCGTCGGTGGGCCGGCACGCGAGCGGGTCGCAGCCGCCATCGCGGAGCTTCGGGGTCGACTCCAAGCGCGGCGCAGCGCATAACGGTCCGCCATGGCCGACACGCAGATCCCCGAGTCACCCTGGTTCTCGTATCGAGACGGTGCGCTGATGTGCGAGGACGTCCCGCTCGCATCGGTCGCAGCCGAGGTCGACACACCAGCCTTCGTGTACTCGGGTGCGGCGATCGACGACGCATACCGCTCCATCGACGATGCACTGTCCTTCGCACCGCACTTGATCGCCTACGCGGTCAAGGCCAACGGAAATCTGTCGGTGCTCGCGCGGCTCGCGTCGCAGGGCTGCGGTGCGGACATCGTCTCGGTCGGTGAAATGCAGCGCGCCCTCAAGGCGGGGTTCCCGCCCGAGCGCATCGTGTACAGCGGGGTCGGCAAGAGGCGTGACGAGATCCTCGCAGCCGCGCAGGCCGGCGTTCGAACTCTGCACGTGGAGAACATTCAGGAGCTCGACGTCGTGGAGAGTGTTGCGCGGGAGCTTGGCCGTCCCCTGGCCATCGGGCTACGCGTCAACCCCGATGTCGATGCCAAGACCCATCCGTACATCGCAACGGGGCTTCGTGAATCCAAGTTCGGCCTGGCGATTCCAGTCGCCGAGTCCATCATACCGAGCATCCTCGAGAATCCGCACTTGGAGCTCGAGTCCGTGGCTTGTCACATCGGCTCGCAGCTTTCGTCACCACGGCCGCTTCGCGAAGCGGTCGAAATCCTGGGCAGGTTCGCGAAGCACTGCGTCGAACAGGGCGCAATGTTGCGCGCAATCGACGTGGGAGGCGGTTGGCCGATGCACTACGGCCACGAAGTCGACGCGTATCCACCGCCCGCGGCATTTGGAGACGCGATCCGCGAAGGGCTCGAAGCCTCCGGAGTGCTCCGGCCGGATCTCGAGATCATTACCGAGCCGGGCCGCGCGCTCGTTGGCGACGCCGGCGTACTGCTGACGCGGGTCTTGTACACCAAGATGCAAGGTGAACGCCGCTTTGTAATTGTCGATGCCGCCATGACAGAGCTCATTCGTCCTGCGCTGTACGGCGCGTACCACGCTATCATGCCGGTCGTGGAGCCTGGCCCGAGCACAGACGTCATCCCGGTCGACGTCGTCGGGCCGGTGTGCGAGTCGGGGGACTTCGTCGCGAAGGACCGACCGTTGCCCGAGCTGAAGCAGGGAGACTTACTTGCCATCCGCGGAGCCGGCGCGTACGGACGGGAGATGCAGAGCATGTACAATGCACGCCCCCTGCCTCCCGAAGTGCTCGTCGACGGATCGCGCTCACGCCTCGTGCGTCGGCGCAGCGGTCCCGAAGCGTTGTGGCAAGGCGAAATCCTCGCATGAGCGGCATCACGATCATCGGGACCGGACACCACGTTCCTGGCGCCCCGGTGACGAACGACGCCCTCGCCCGCGTAATGGAAACCAGCGATGAGTGGATCCAATCGCGTACCGGCATCCAGCAGCGCCACTTCGCACAGGATGGCGAGGGGGCGAGTGACCTCGGCGCCGAAGCCGCGAAGAATGCCCTCGACGATGCAGGCGTCGAGGCATCGGAGGTCGACTACATCATTTTTGCCACGATGACGCCCGACTACTTCTTTCCCGGGTCGGGGCCGCTCCTCGGTGCCAAGCTCGGGATCTCCGGCGTCCCCGCTCTCGATATCCGGCAACAGTGCGCTGCGATGCCCTACGCGTTCCAGCTTGCGGACGCTCTCGTTCAATCCGGTGCGGCGGAGACGATTCTACTCGTAGGCGCCGAAGTGCATGCCGGATTCATGCCCTGGACCGACTGGGACGTGGTCCGCTCCGAATCCGAACGTGAGATCACGCCCGAAGCGTACCAACGAGCGACCAAGCACCGAGGCCTCGCGATCATCTTCGGTGACGGGGCGGCCGCGATGGTCCTCCGCAAGAGCGCGTCACCGGACGGCGGCTTCATCGGCGCCGAGCTTCACAGCGATGGCGATTCGTTTGATCACCTCTTCGTGTCGGGCTGCGGTTTTCGGAATATCCCGTACGTGAGCTCCGAGGCTTTACTGGCCGACGAGCACATTCCGCAAATGCGTGGCCCTTCGCTTCTGAAGAAGGCCGTGAAAACACTCTCGAGGACCGTGAAGTCACTTTGCGAGACGCACGGCATTGCCCGGGACGACATCGACTGCTTCATCGCGCACCAGGCCAACGACCGAATCAATCAGGCCGTGCGGAACGCACTTCGTATTCCTCCCGAGAAGATCCCCTCGAACATCGCGCGCTACGGCAACACGTCGGCAGCCACGATTGGCATCCTCACCGACGAGCTCAGGCACGACGGAACGATCCGCGAGGGCGACTTGCTCTGCTTCCTCGCACTTGGCGCTGGACTGAACTGGGGCGTCGCCCTGCTGCGGCTGTAGCCGGGCTACAACCGCAACACGTCGGGTCGCTCGCCGATTTTCGGGCGCACGACACCGCGCTCGGTATAGATCGCATCGACGAGGCGCGCCGGGGTGATGTCGAACGCCGGATGCCGGCAAGGGATGCCGTCCGGTACCACCGTGGCGTTGCCGATGGTGGCTACCTCGTCTCGGGATCGCTCTTCGATCGGGATGTCGGCGCCCGACGGCGTACGAAGATCCACGGAGCTCCACGGTGCGGCCACGGTGAACGGCACCTCGTGCTGATTGGCAAGTACCGCCAGTGGGTACGTCCCGATCTTGTTAGCCACGTCCGAGTTGGCCGCAATTCGGTCGCTCCCCACGACGACGAACCCGATCTCCCCGGTTTGGAAGAAGTGCCCCGCCATGTTGTCGGTGATGACCTCCACCGGGAGACCGTCTTGGTGAAGCTCCCAGGCGGTGAGCCGCGCGCCCTGCAAGTACGGTCGTGTCTCGTCCGCCAGCACACGCACGTTTTTGCCCTGCGCGTGCGCCGCACGAATCACTCCCAGCGCCGTGCCGTACCCGCCGGTCGCGAGGGCGCCGGCGTTGCAATGGGTGAGAATCACGGCGTCATCGGGGACCTCAGCGGCGCCGAGCTCACCCATGCGCCGGCAGGACGCGACGTCCTCGCGATGGATTGCCTCGGCTTCGTCGAGCATACCTTGATAACGCAACTCGGGACAGAGGTCGTACA
>QMMB01000310.1 GCA_003647035.1 Deltaproteobacteria bacterium
GTCGAACCCGACCTGACCTCGGTCGTTCCCGATCTCGTGCGTCACTACGGGGAGCCCCTCGCCGACACCTCCGCCCTTCCCACCTGGTACCTCTGCCAATACACCCGCACTGGCGTGACCGTGGCCCTGAGCGGGGACGGGGGAGACGAGGCGTTCGCGGGGTACCGCCGCTACAAGCACTGCCGCACCGCGCGAAACATACGCCGCCTTCCGTGGCCCGTGCCGCAATTCCTCTCCGGACTGCGCACGCCCTTGCCCACCCCGCAGGCCCGCGAAGTGCGCGACTACGGCGAGCGCATCATGCAGCCGGAGTCTGTGCGCTTCCTCGGACTGACGGCATCCATCCCGCACAAGGCCCGCATGGCGATCTACACCCCGGCGATGCGCGAACGCTTCGCCCAAGACCAAGTCGCCGCAGAGTTCGAGCGGCTGTTCCAGGCGTCGCGCGCGCAGGACGTGGTCAACCGGCTGCTCGACGTCGACATCCAGACCTATCTCACCGACAACATCCTCACCAAGGTCGACATTGCATCTATGGCTCACTCGCTCGAAGTGCGCTGCCCCCTGGTCGACCACGAGGTCATGGACTTCGCTGCCTCCCTCCCCGGCTCGATGAAGCTTCGGGGGCTCACGACGAAGTTCTTGCTGCGCGAGATCTCCAAGGACCTATTGCCACGGCCGATCATCAAGCGCTCCAAACAGGGGTTCGGACTGCCGATGGACCGCTGGATACGCGAAGACCTCGCCCCAATGTCGCGAGACGTGCTGCTCGACCAACGGGCACGAGAGCGAGGCATCCTCGACCCGGCCGCTGTGCAAGACATGCTGGCCCGCCATCAACGTGGGGAGCCACGCGGCTTTCAAATCTGGACGATGATGATTCTGGAGCTTTGGTACCGGGAGTGCCTCGAAGGCGGCGCGGGCTCTGTCTAGGCGTTTACCGCCATGATGCTCCAGGCGATGATGAGCTGCGCTGCATAGTAGAGCGGAAGGCCCCAGAGCCGATTCATGAAGCCGGGGGCAACAAACCGATCGCGTACGACCGCAATGTCGGACGCCGTGAACATCAAGGCGCCGACCGGAATCATCCATGGTGCTCCGGCAGCGCCCGCACCGATAGCGACGACACACATCGCTGCGATGACCAGCATGTAGATGCCAATGGGCACGCGCATGTCGGGGGCGTGCGGAAACACCCAACGCGCGATCAAGGCCAGGAGCGGCGTGATCACAGCCGCGGCGATGAGGGCTGGCGTGAGGCGGGTCGGAAGACCGCCAAAGGCCACGACGTACGCGACGTGCCCAAGGAGGAACGACACCAGGCCCGCAATGAAATATTGCTTTGCCTGGCCTAGAAGACAGACGTCGCCGATGGCGCCGAGGACCAGGCCTGCCAGCACGATGTTCCCGTAACGCGAGTCGAGCGCGCCGAACCCGATGGCGGCGACGATGAACCCGAGCGAGGCAAAGGGCTTGCTGACAGCGCGAACCGTGGGCAGGCCCTTCCACTCGCCAAAGAGGAGCCCCACCAGGCCCACCCCCGTCATCAACTCACCCAATCCGTTGAGAGTCATCGTGCTCCGCTCCTTCCGCCCGGTTCTAGCGCCAATCGGTCCGGCGTTGCAACGCAGAGATTCGGCCTACCGCAGTCTCAGGGACCATGAGAACACCCCGGACATGGAACTACGCCTCCGCGATGGCCCAGGTTGTTTCGACTAGCGACTAGCGACCAGCGCAGGAAAATCGAGATACTGGGCAAGCGCATGCACGATGCTTCGAGGCTCGACGGCCTCGACGAAGGGCAACAGAACCTGCGGTAGATTCGGGTATCGCTTCGAAAAGTCCTTGGTGAAGCGAGCAGTCGCCCGTTGGCGGGCTTCCCTGTCCAGCGTCAGTGTGGAGAGAACTTCGTCGATCGCGGCGGTCGTTACGCTGGCGGCCTCGAGCACGTGGGCCCACTCGCGCTCCGGTACGAAAGCCGAGTTGAGAAGGATAGCCTGCGGAGTCATGTCGAGCTTGCCGAGCTTTTTGATGAGGTAGCCCACGTCATCTCTTGCTGCGGCGGTGGATGAGGCAACCAGAAAGTATCGCGTCTCCGGGCGGAGCAGCAGCTTGCTCGTATGTTCGTTGAGCAAGATGAAACGTTTTCGAACACGGGCCATCTCCGCGAAGAGTCCGGCAACGTCGCGCGCCACGGGGCCCAACGCGCGCACCAAGAGCTGCTCGACGCGACCCATTCTATCATCTGGCGACACGATGCTGGTGCGCTTGCCAATCGCTGCCATCCAACCCACCGCACGGCCACCAAGCAGCTTGGCCAAGCTCTTGGGGTAGCTGATGAAGTCCACGGCATTTCGAGATGGCGCCGTGTCGATTACGACCGCATCGACTTCATGCTCGACAATTGCGCGCCACGTGAGGCTAATGGCCGCTAGTTCGTGGATTCCGGGGACCGCGGCTTCGAGGACTTGGTAAAGGCGGTTTTGAAGTAGCCGCTCGACGGCCGCAGGTTCCTCTTCGAAGAGAAACTCGACGAAAGTGCGCAAGGCGTCGTCCGGGTTGGGCATCAGCCCATAGAGCTGCCCGCTTCCCGAATCCAATGAAAGAGCTCGCGCTTGCGTCCCTAGCTCGACGCCCATTGCATCTGCGAGACGGCGGGCCGGATCGATGCTCACGATCAACACCCGCCGTCCACTGTTCGCCAAAGAGAGCGCAATCGCGGCAGACGCGGTCGTCTTGCCGACGCCGCCGCCTCCCACACACACGATGACCTCCGGATGGTTCATGCCGCACCTGCGCTCCGCAGCCCGCCTGCCGCCGTTGCCGCTGTTGGGTCCTTCGCCGCTAGCGGCAGCAGGGTGAGCCCGGCGTCGCCTCCCCGTTCTTCTCCATAGCGGTGCACCGTGTCATCGAGCGCCTGCATGACCTGTTCGCGAATCGCATCGCGGACGCAGAGAAGCGCTGCAAGCTCTTGCGCTGCCTCGCCGATCGGACCTGGGGACTTGGACAGCAAAAGAGCGTCGTCGAGCGCTCCGGCCGGCAGCGCGTGCGGCACACGGTTCACGACGAGCCTGTCCACCGAAAGACCCACCTCCTTTTCGACCGTGTCGCAGAGGCTCAACGTTTCCCACAAGACGAGGCGCTCAGGAAGCGTCACGACGACGATGGAAGCGTGCCTCGGCGAAATCAGCTCTTCTTCGAGCCTCGCACAGAGATCGTGCACTGGCCCACGACCGGTGAGCTCACGGCCCTGCCGCGCGACCTTTAGCCACGCCACGCTGTGTCCCGTGGCAGGCATGTCGAACACGACCCGCTTGCCCGGATGCTTCTCGACGACCTGTCGCGCCAACTCCAACACGCCGAGCTCCCGGATAGCAGGTGCCGCACGGATCAGAGGGCGCATCGCGAAGTTGTCGAGGGCGACCTTGGCAAGCATCGTAGACCCGAACACGGACGCGGCAGCTTTTACCACGGCACGACTCGGATCGATGACAACGCACTCGAGGCCATTCGGTCGATTGCGGAGGAGGCGTCGCCCGCTGGCGCCGTCTCCGAATTCGACATAGACCGCTTCGCCGTCGGCCTCTGCGGCCGCGAGCGCAAGGCCCACCGCAACTGTGGTCTTGCCGACGCCTCCCTTGCCCGTGACGAACACTACAGGCGCCAGGCAAACGTGTGGCCCCGTGCGCGCAGCGCTAATCGGCAAGGCCCGAAGCCATTCCTGCTAGAACCTCACCAAGCATGAGCACGTACGCTTCGCGGATGAATCGGACGTAGTGAGGCGCCTTATGCCCACCCGCCCGCGTGAGCGCTTCGATGCCGTCTATCGTCTTCCGCCAGGTGCGCGTGATGTCTCCCAACGTCCATTCACCGGAGATAACCGGCGTCAGTCGCCCGTCCTCGGTATCGGTCTCGATGTCGATGTAGTCATCCATCATCTGGATGAAGAGCGAGACCTCGTACATCCACGGGCGCGCCACCTCGCCCGCATAGCGGTGAACCGGAAACAGCAGACCGTCGATCGTCCCTTCAATCCCGGCCAGCCGATGGCCGAGGCCGGTCGTGTCGGCCACCCCGCTCATACCCGCAACTTCGGAGTCCACCCAGTCCTTGAGCCTTTGGATCGCCTGCTCGAAAAGGGCTCGCTCGCTTGGCGGCAACTCGCGCTGCATCTCGACTTGAATGGCACGCGTCAGCTTGAGCGAGGGCGTATCAGGCTCCCAGCGGCCATCGAGGAGCGCGTGAAGCTTGCGACCGCGTTCTGGCGGCGGGTCATCCATGCAGTGGTCGAAGGCGTGGTCGATCACCGCAATGAACGAAGCGATGAGAATGATTCGCCGGTGCTCATCGGCCAGGGCAACGCGACCAAGAACGTTTAACGCGGCGCGTGCCGCCAGAGCGAGAACGGCGTTGGGCGAGACCAGCCGATTCCCGAGCCCTGTGATCAAAGCCACGGA
>QMMB01000311.1 GCA_003647035.1 Deltaproteobacteria bacterium
GCAGTGATTGCCCGGATTCCTCGATAGTCAATTGCCACTCCACGGTACTCAGCACACCGCAGCGCCACCCGCCGAGAACCGTCGTAAGTTCGTATGCCTCAATCTCCGCGAGCTCCTCGGATTCTCGCCGCTTCCCAAGCGCTTTCATTCAGTCTCAACGAAGTGCAAGGTGTTGCATCTGATCACACTTCGGGTCGCATCGAGAGTGGCAAGAAAAGTTCGTTCGCTGAGAATACTTTTGCCTCTCAAAACCGATAACCCTGGTGTGAGCGCAACAGATCTCTCGAACTACAAGCCGCGATGACGGAGCCATGGGAGCACGACACATGGTTAGACTGTCGCAAGGCCGCAACGTTTCTCGGGCTGACAGCGTCGGGGGTCCGCTCGCTCGTCAGCCGGGGGGTCTTGACGCCGGACGGCCGCGGTCCGCGACGTACACTGATGTTTCGTCGCTCTACGCTCGACCGCTGGCTCATCGACGGGTGTGGGCGGTATGCTGCGCATCGGTACGCAACGTCCGGGACGGGAGGAGCCAATGAGCAAATCTCGGTATCCGGGAATTCAACGCCTGTCGGCGGGTCGCTATCAAGTGAGAGTGACCTGGATCGACTCGAAGACGGGCAAGAAGAAGGACCAGAAGAAAGTGATCGCCGCCGCAAGCATGGCCGAAGCCAACTCCAACCGGGAGCTTCTTCGAGCCGAGTTGCTCGCGTGCGGTACGACTCAGCGAGAGCGGGTTCGCCTTGGCGAGTACGCGAGCTCGTGGATGCGTGGGAAGATTCCCACTCTTAAACCCTCAACGCGGGACAAGTACGCTGGCATGCTCGATCAGCACATCTTGCCTGCCTTGGGGGACCACTACGTAGATGCGATCTCGCCACAGGATGTGATCCTGTGGCGCGATGCCCAACACGCGAAGGCGAGCACGGTCAACTCACGGCTGAGGGTGCTCCGGGCAATGCTCCGGGACGCTCAGGCCGATCTCGGGCTGCCACGGGACCCCTGTGCTCGGGTCCGGACGCTTCCGGAGGAACCCCCGGTGGGGAACCGGCTGAAGCCCGAAGACCTAAGGCGGGTCTTAGCCTACCTTCGGGAAGACGAGCCAGGCTGGTACCCACTGTTCCTGACGATGGCGCTCACGGGCGCTCGCTTCGGCGAAGTCTCAGCGCTCGAGTGGAACGACTTAGACGAAGATGCCGAAGTGATCTGGATTCGGCGCTCTCAATGGCAGGGGCGTGTGGGCACGACGAAGACCGGCAAGGTCCGAGATGTCCCTCTACCGCCACTGCTGAAAGAGGTCCTGAAACAACACCGCAAGCGACTCATCAGAAACCAAGCCCCAGGGCTCTCCGAGGGTTTGGTTTTTCCGAGTCGCGTCGGGACCTATGGACGAAACGCCGCGCTCCGGAAGCCTCTGAAGCGCGCTCTACAAGCGGCCGGCATCGCCGACCGCTTTACCCTTCACGGCTTTCGCCGCACCTGGAACAACCTGCTCCGGCAAGTGTCATCGAGCGCGATCACGCAATCGATGATCGGTCACGAGACGGAGGAGATGTTCCTTCACTACTCGCACATCGAACGCGACGAGAAACACAGTGCCGTCGAACGCGCTCTGGCGCTGGTCGACGGTCCGAAAGTGGAAGAAAAAGTGGAAGGTTCGGAGCGCCGCAAGGAGCTTCCGAACTCTGGCCATCGTGAAAACACTCGTAACGATTAGCCAATTTTGGAGCGGGAAATGAGATTCGAACTCACGACTTCAACCTTGGCAAGGTTGCACTCTACCGCTGAGTTATTCCCGCAAAAGGACGCCTTTGGTAGCTCGGCTGGCTCCACCCGTCAAGCTCTCGACCAGGGGACGCCAATGGCTCGGCGGCGCTAGATTACGGCAGTTTCACACTCGAAAACAGCGCCCACATCGCGTCGTTGGCGTTGATGCCCATGGTGCTGCCACCGAGGTCGATCGGGATCTCGGGAGGGCACGGATAGCCGAACCAGCAGTGGCCGGCTTCTTCCGCCGTGCAGAGAGTAACGCTCGCGTCGCCGTCGCATTGATCTGACGTCTCGCAGGTCACGTCGCCTGCTTGGTAGGTGACGCGCGGTTCGTCGGTGCAGCCGTTGCGGTCGGCCCAGGCTTGAATCATTTCGGGGACGCCCTCGTAGCTGGCGATGGTGTCGTTCTTACCGTGGAAGTGAAGGACTGGGATGGGGCGTTCCGGGTCGCATGAGGCCGGGTCGAGGGAAAGCTGACCGGAGGAAGGGGCGACCGCGGCGATGACATCGGCCGCTTCGCACGCAAGGCGGTGAGACATGCCGCCGCCGTTGGACATGCCTGTCGCGTAGACTCGAGTGAGATCAATGCAGCCGCGCGCGGCAAGGTCGTCGATCACTGCGCGAGTGAAGGCGACATCGTCGACGTCGTCGGTTTCATCCCCCCCGCTGTTCCAAGCGTTGCGGATGCCGTTCGGGTACCCAACGAGATAGCCCTCCTGGTCGGCTTTGTTGTCCATGTGCGACTGCGAGCGCTGAGCGTCCCCGGTTTGCGTGAGGCCATGGAAGTTGAGGACCAGCGGAGTAGGGGTGGCTCCATCGTAGCTCGGCGGGACGTGGAGCTCATAGCTCCGACCGGTCCCGTCGAAGTCCAGGTCCACGTGAGTGACTCCCATGTCGAGCGTGCCGTTCGCGCAGCCGAGGCTTGCGCCAGTTGATGAGGTCGACCCGGAACTGCCGCCGCAGGAGGCGAGCGCCCCTGTGAAGACCAGCAGAGCGTACGGCGTCGCAAGAGACATTCGATGCTTCATGACGTGTGCATCGTACCAGCAGGCGCTTGGCATCAACCCTTCCAAAAGTGGGTCAGACCCCTTTTTTACTCGTAGCGCAGGCCCTCAACGGGGAGCATTCGGGCGGCCCACCAGGAGGGGGCGATGGTCGAGATGGTGCAGATCAGGAGTGCGATTCCGATGGTGATGAGGAAAACGGAGGGGTCGAGCACGACCGGTAGGTGGTCGATGAGGTAGACCTTGGGGTCGAGCGGGAAATGGATCTTGTCTAAGTACAGGACCAGGCCGCCGCCGAAGAGGACGCCCGCCAACGTTCCGATTACGCCGACGACGACGCCCTGCAGCATGAACACGCCGAGGATCGTGGCGTCGGTGGCACCCATCGCCTTCAGGATCGCGATCTCGCGCTTCTTCTCGATGACGATCATGATCAGGGTGGCGATGACGTTGAAGGCGGCGACGAAGATGATGGTCGCGATGACCAACGTGAGAGCGATCTTCTGCACCGCGAGTGCGGTGAACAGATTGCGGTTGAGCTCCGACCAGTCGAGGGAGTGAAACGCCCCGCCCAGGTTTTGCTCGATTCGGCGGGCGAGTTGCGAGGAGGTGCCCAAGTCGTGAACGCGGAGCTCTACGCCGGTCACGTTGTCGCCTTCGTCGAAGAGGCGTTGGGCTTCGAAGAGGTCGGTGTAGACGAGGCCCGAATCGTATTCCTGAAAGCCAGCCTGAAAGACGCCGATGACCCGAAACTCGCGCGAACGGGTGGAAGCGCCGCCGGGCTCTGAAAGGGCCAAGCCGAGCGCTGCCAGGGGCGAGATGAGCCTGACGCGATCGCCGACTTCCACGTCGAGGTCCTCGGCGAGCGTCTTTCCAACGATGATGCCGGCTAAAGAGTCGACCGGCTCCTGCGCCTGCCCTTGAGAAAGCCCCGCTTCCCATGCAGGGTCGTCCGGCAACGCAAGCTCATCGTCGTCGAGCCCACCGAGTATCGCTTCGATGTCACCCGGCTCGGCGACCTTGCCGATGTGGGGTCGGCGCGCCTGCCGCGCAGCCTGGCGTTGCGCCGCTCGGCGCTCGGCCTCCTCTTCCCAAACGGTCTTCCGCAAGCCCGGGGCGTCGTCGGACGCAGAGGGAGTATCCCTTGGCTCGGTCTCGTCCCGGTTGGCGGTCTCGGTCCCATCTCTCAGATCGCGGAGCCATTGCCAGGTGTCGCCGGATTCGGGAGGGCGGAGGGCGGCGGTGGGGGTCGAGCCTGGACGGCGGAGTCCTCGCAGGTCGCCGGCGATCATTTGGTTGGGGAGGTCTAGGACAGTTTGGAGGCCTTCAGGGGTGACGCCTTTGACCAAGACTACAGCTCGGCGTTCGCCCTTGGTGAGCATCATTTCGTTGATCGAGAAGGGAGCGATACCGGCGACTCCCTCCATCTCGCCGACGGTGGCGAGTACGTCTCGGTAGTCTCGGAACTCTCGACCGTACTTCAAGACCAGGACGTGGGCGTTGACGCCGAGGACCTTGTCGCGGAAGGCCTGTTCGAAGCCGGTCGTGATGGAGAGCACGGCTAGCAGGGCCGCCACGCCGAGAGCGACGCCGATGATCGAGATCAAAGTGATCATCGAGACGGTGGCGCGCTTTTTCGAGCGCAGATAGCGGACCCCGATCTGAAGGCTGTAACTCA
>QMMB01000312.1 GCA_003647035.1 Deltaproteobacteria bacterium
AAGTAGGTCATCTCGTTGTACATGCCTACGACCCCGCCTTCAGCGCTTGTGCCATTGTCGCCAGCGATCTAGATGAAGAGCGTGTTGTCCATCTCGCCGATCTCTTCCAACGCCTCGACGAAGCGTCCTACCTCGTGATCGGTCTGTTCGAGGAAACCCGCGAATACCTCCGCCTGACGGGCGAATAGGCGACGCTCGTCAGCGGGCAGCGTGTCCCAATCCACGATGTCTTCCGGCTTCTCAGCCAGCTTGGTGTTGGCAGGGATGATGCCCATCTTGGCCTGACGTTCGGTCGTCTCCTGCCGAGTCTTGTCCCAGCCCTTGTCGAACTTGCCCTTGTACTTGTCCGCCCACTCCTTGGGAACGTGGTGCGGTGCGTGTACTGCGCCGGTGGCGTAGTACACGAAGAAGGGCTTGTCCGGCGTCATCGACTGCTGCGCCTTCACCCAGCCGATCGCCTGATTGGTCATGTCGGTGGTGAAATGGTAGTTCTCCATTTCCGGCGGGCTGACCCTGGTAACACCGTCGTAGACGAGTGGGTACCATTGATCCGTCTCGCCCCCGATGAACCCGTAGAACTTGTCGAAGCCCTGATGAGTGGGCCAGCGATCGAAGGGGCCGGATACGCTGGTTTCCCAGGCGGCGGTTTCGTGCCACTTGCCGAATGCGCCGGTGCTGTAGCCGTTCAGTCGGAGCATCTCGGCCAGGGGCGCGACGCTGTTTGGAACCTGTCCGGTATTGCCGGGAAAGCCTGTCGCGGTCTCCATGATCGAGCCCGTGTTGGTGGTGTGATGATTCCGACCGGTCTTGAGCGCATTCCGTGTCGGTGAGCAGAGGGCCGTGGTATGGAAGTTGTTGTAACGGAGGCCAGCCGCCGCGAGGCCGTCGAGGGTCGGCGTCTCGATCGGGCCACCGAAGGTGCTGGGACCGCCGAAACCGATGTCGTCGATCAGCACGATGACGACGTTGGGGGCATTCTCGGGAGCCGTCACCTCGAAGCGGGGCGGCGCTTCCGCGTTCCGCACGTCCAGCTCGCTGTAGGTCGGTCGTTCGGGCTCCAGAATTGGCAGGGACGTGCGATCGAGCTTCTGCTCTGCGGACGCTCCGCCGCCGCTGGTCGCCAGGATGAGTGGAAGTGCCAAAAATAGCCGCGCCACGAGCCTTCTCATGAGTCCTCCCTCAACGGTTCGGTCGCGCCGCACCGTTTGCGGTCTCTAATGCTGGTCTCTGAGGGAGCCGTGCTTTCGGCTCACCCGCCCAAGCGGCTGATGTTACGGGTGTTCGAGATCAGCAGCTAGCGCTGTCACCCTATGGCACTTCCTGGCACCTCATGGCACTACCGGACCGAACCAAGGTATCCGAATAGCCCATTGAAACCCGCTAGTTACGAGATTTACCGAACAGCCTCCGAAGCTGGGGGTCGTGCGTTCGAATCGCACCCGGGTCACCATTTGATTTCGCGCACTTGGCGGATTGGCACCTGCGAGCGTTGCGCATCGAATCACCGAACCAGACCGAACCACTTTCGCTGCCGATCACCTTCTCGCTTTTTCGCTATTTTGGAATCGCTCGGAGCCCATGTCGTCTCCGGGCCCTCGAATCTCTACGTCGCGGGCCGTAGAATTCAGTCGCGCTGACTGCGAAGCCCTGGGAGCCTCACTGACAGGACTTGGGGAGCAATGTGAAGGGAGATTCGTCGAAGCAGGGGTTCATTAGACGAGCTGCGCAGGCGCGGCGTGGTACGCACTGGGCTCTTCTACGTGGCGGGCGCGTTTGCGCTGCTCGAGTTCGCTGATATCGCATTCCCGAGGCTGGGCCTTCCTGACCTTGAACTCGATGTCCAAATACTTCCTAACGTAGTTCGGTTGACTACGACGCCGATCCCCGAACCCTCCACCGCCACGCTGCTCGCCCTCGGCTTGCTTGGGATAGCGGCGGGGCGTCGTAAACTCCACTAATGACCGAAGACGCCCACCCGCTCAAAGAAGCCATCATCGACCTGGGAACCTGGGTAGACAGGTGGCGGGACGAGCCGCGCCTGGAAACGCTCGTGGACTCGGTGCGCGAGGCATGGATGGATTACGTCGCTGGCCCTGGGACGTTCGAGATCCCACAGGCCGATGGGAAGCTCGTGGACGTGATTCCGCTGCGGCGGCCAAAGAACGAGCCCCGCGAACGGACTGGCATCCACCCTCGAGTTGCTTCACTCTTCGAACCTCTGATCGGGGTGTGCACTTGAAGACGGCGATTCGCATGGCGGCAGCCGCGGCCTGCTGGCTGCTCCTGCCTGGTTGTGGTGGCGAAGGCGACAAAGGGAAAGCGGAACCGGTCGTAGACGAAGCGACCCTCGCCGTCATGCGCGGCTTCGTCGAGAAGCTCACCGTGGTGCTCCCCAAGACGGTCGACCGCTCGACCTTTCGCGATCCCGAGGAGCAACCGGTGATCCGCGGCGCTCTCGCGGCCCTGGCCTACGATGCCTCGCTGCTCGCCGAGCACTCCAGGAGCTACGAGAGCGGAGTCGTGCGCCTCCAGCGCTCGCTCGAGCGCGACACTTCCGAGATTCTGCGCCAGTACGAACGCGGCCACTACGACCGTGCGGCCTTCCTGCTCCGCAACGTCACCGAGAACTGCGTCGTGTGCCACGTGCGACTGCCGAGCCCCGGCGATTCCCCCTTGGCAGAACACTTCATCGACCGCACGGCGCTCACGCGCCTTCCTGCTCCGGCGCGCGCGACACTCCAGATGGCGACGCGCCGCTTCGACGACGCCCTCACCACGCTGGAAGGGATCCTCAGCGCGGAAGAATTGCACCCGGCTCTGGTGCTGGGCCCCTTGACGGACTATCTAACGCTCTGCATCCGCGTAAAGAGCGATTGCGACCGGCCGATTCCGACGCTCGAGAAGTTCGCGCGGCGACCCGACCTCTGGCTCCGGCTGCGCCTCGATGTCGAGGAGTGGATCGCGGCGCTGCCCGCCCTGCGGAAGCGAGTCCAGGGCGAGCCCGATCTCGCCAGCGCGCGGACGCTCGTCACAGAGGGCATCGCCCGCTGCGACCTGCGCGATCCGCGCCTCGGGGTTCCGCACCTGATCGCGGCTTCGGCAATCCTCCAGCGCGTCATCAACGAGGGCCCCCAGACCGCGGCGCAGCTGGCCGAGGCCTACTACCTGCTGGGCGAGACCGAGAGTCGCATCGGGCGCAACTACTGGGTCACCGAGGCACCCTTCTTCTTCGAGACGTCCATTCGGGTCGACCCCGGGTCCCCCTTTGCCGAGGACGCCTACAGCCTGCTCGAGGAGGAGATCCTGATGAGCTATGAAGGCTCCGACTGGGACGAGATCCAAGGCGAAGATCGCGCTCTCCTCAGCGAGCTGCGCACTTTGATGGACGGGGCAGGACGGTAGCGCCCGCGCCGGCTCGCCGACGGCGGCATGCAGCGGCCATAGCGAGGAGCCTGAAACCCATGAGAAGCCCCTTCTGGCGCGAGCCGGTTCCAACCCCCTCAACCCCAACGACCCGGTTCAGACTGTCATTCCAGCGATAGCACCCTTCGGCCGCGAGCTTGTTAGCACTGCTGATGGTGCTCGTTGCAGGAGGCTGGGTCGGGCGGCGTCGCAGCCTCTAATCGCCTTTTATCGCGCAAACCGCGCGGGGAACGGTCGATGATGGCGACTGGGGGGCGGGCCGGAAATCGAGCCTTCCCGCGCGGGTCAGACGCACGCTTCGGTAGCGGCGTCTCGGTCGCTCCGGCGAAGGAAGCGACCCAAGTCGTCACGGTTCACGAGGCAGTGCGCACCCGGCCGCTTGTAGACGGGCAGCTCCGCCGCTCGCCACGCCCCTAGAAACGAATCGGGCCGCGCGTAGCCGAGATGGTCGCACGCCTCGCGGGTCGTCATGTAAGACGGTGCTTCGCTGGTCTTCATCATCAACCTCCATTGGCGCATGAGAAACCCCGTCCGCCTGTTGAGAGGCGACCGGGCGCGCGTTCGAATCGCACCCGGGTCAGCATCTTTTGGCGCACTTGGCGGGACACCCCTGCTGAGCGTTGCGCATTACAACACCGAACCAGACCGAACCAAGCGAGTGAAAAAGCACTTTAGATCCAGCTACCTACGCCTTTTGAACGCCAGCGCTGGTTCCTGTCACCCGACGAGACGAGGTCGAACGACGGCCGATGGCGTCGTCATCGGATTTCAGCGCTGCAAGCTGCTAATCTCGTCGCGCGCAAGCCGGTCGCCCTTCATTCGGCCGTACTGCATGCCGCGCACCTGGGATCGCCGCGAGGCCCTTTTGGGAGGGCTACGGCGTAGGAATGCCGGGCGCGCCTCCATATCGGCGCACTTTTAATTTGTTCTCTCGGTTGGCGACACAGCGGGCCTGTTCTCGCGCCGCTCCGCGTCGTATACGGAATCCGAGAATTATTGAAAAGGAGT
>QMMB01000313.1 GCA_003647035.1 Deltaproteobacteria bacterium
ATGAAGGACGCAGCAAGCGCAGACGTTGTCGAGAGGGAATCGAGTCCGGGAGAGGAGCGCGAGTCACTCGTGGACGCGCTTCAGGAGCCCGGCACAGAGGAGCGAAGGGGTCGCAGAAAGCGCCGTTCCCGAGCTCGTGCCCGGACGATTTCGATTCGCCGTTTGAGCAAGGCCGAGCTCAATCGGGGGCGAGAATTGTACCCGGAGACGGACTACTGGAAGCCGAAGAGCCGGTTGGAGTGCAAGGACATGGAGCGGCCGTGCCCGTTCGTCTCCTGCAAGTACCACTTGTACATCGACGTCCATCCGGTGCGTGGGTCGATCAAGCTCAATTTCCCCGATATCGAGATCTGGGAAATGACTGAGACATGTGCGCTCGACGTGGCGGACCGCGGGGGCATCACGCTCGAGGAGGTAGGAGAGATCATGAACCTCACCCGCGAGCGCGTTCGTCAGGTCGAAACGGCCGGTCTCGCGCGTCTGCAGGAGTACCGCGATGTCGAGCGACTGAAGGACTACGTGACCTGAGGGCCACTTCAAGAACAGAGCAGGGGGGAGGGCGTCGCCGAAGGGCGGCGCCCTTTTTAATTCCAGCGCGAGACCGTTCCGGATTTTCAAAGTCGATCTCGACTCTTTCGAATGGGTCGGCGGGCACTTGTCAGACGGGGCTCGGTTGCGTACGGTGCGCGCGGTCGTGAATCGCATTGCCCTCCTTTCCTTGCTTTGCCTGATTGGGTCCTTCTTGGGGCCCATCGGGGCCACGTCGGTGGCCGCACAAGATCTGGCGTGCCCGCCCGGCAACCTCCTCGCCGGCAAGTCACCCACTGCCCGGCCCGGCGTCACCCACGGGAAGCGCCTGACCGATGGCATCATGGCCGGCGAAGGCGACCCGTGGGACAGCGAGCTCACCTCCGTGTTCGCCGACACGAAGAGCCACGTCATCTATGACCTCGGCGCGACCACACGCGTGACCGCAGTCGACCTGCAGGGCGACAACAACGACGACTACATCGTCGAGCTCTCCGACGATCGCAGGAGCTTCAGCCCCCTGTGGGTGGGCGATCCGGCGTCCGGGCAGGGCATGCGCCGGCGTGGGACTCCTGGCCTGCAGGGCTCCGGCCGATACGTCCGGGTGCGCGCGGAGGGCGGAGACGGCTTCTACAGCCTGAGCGAGCTTCAGGTGTTCTGCGAGGCACCCTCCGCATGGCCGCCGCCCGTCAAGGTGCAGAACACGGCAAGTTGGTGGTGGAAGAAGATCCTCGAAAAGCGGGACCATCGATACCGTCTCGCCATCGCTTTCATGGGGCTCCTGTTTTTCGTCGCACTGTTTCGGGTCGAGGAAAGCAAGAAGGCGCTCTACGGTGCGGCGGCTCTTTCCGTTGCGATGCTCGGGACCGCGAGCTACCGGCTGTACGGGGCGAGGCTAGCGCCGTGGTTCGCGAGCTGGGGAGTCTACGTGCTGGGCGCGCTGGTCATCGCTTGGGCCGCGCGCGGCATTTGGCTCGCTAAGCAAGAGCAATCCGCGCAGCGGTGGTGGGAACGCGGCGCTCTCTTGTGGCTGATCCTGGCGTGCGCTGCGGCATGGGTGAACTTCGGCGTCTTTCACAGCTCTCGGATCGTTCACTACTGGGACACGTTTCACTACTACGTAGGCTCCAAATATTTCGAGGAAAACGAGTACGAGCGACTCTACGAATGCGTGATCGCGATGGACTACGAGGAGCGTGGCGAAGCGGACCTCAAGAAGCGTAAAATCCGCGACCTCGGTGACAATCGCCTGCACTTCGTGAGCAAGGACGAGGTGCTTCGCTTCCAAAAGGGCTGCGCGGCCCATTTCTCCCCTGAGCGCTGGGAGGCGTTTCGCGAAGATACCCGATCGTTCCGAGCCGTCATGGGGGCTAGTGGGTGGAAAGACATGTTGATGGACCACGGGTACAACGCGAGCCCGATCTCCAACATGGTGGCCGCCTTCTTGACGAACATCGGCTGGCGCGCTCAGTTGCCCAAGGTCTCGTCGACCCGGGTGGCGCCCGATGACTTGAAGATTTTTCGGCAGCGGGTTCTGCGTTACACGATGATCGACCTCGCGCTCTACGGCGGCGCGTTTCTGCTGATCCTCTGGGCCTTCGGCCTGCGTTCATCCGCGCTCGCCGTGCTCGTGTGGGGGACCGGGTATCCTTGGGCCTACTTTTGGACAGGAGGCAGCTTTGCGCGCGTGCCCTGGTTCTTCATGGCCGTTGCAGCCGTCTGTCTGCTGAAACGCGGCTTCCCTTTGTTGTCGGGGTTCGTGCTTTCGTGGAGCGCGCTGCTGCGTCTGTTCCCGGCCGCGCTTGCGGGCGGGCCCATCGCCGCCGTGGTGGATCGTTTCATCCATCGAAAGAAGATCGATCGCCCATGGCTCGATTCGAGCGACAAGCGATTCATCGCAGGCGGTATCTTGGGCCTGTTGGTGCTCTGTTCGGCGAGCATCGCCATCAACGGCACGCAAGCCCACTTGCAGTTTCTCACGAACACGTTCAAGCACGCCGAGACGCCCCTCACCAACCACATGGGGCTCCCGACGGTGTTGTCGTACAAGCCGAGCCTGGTGGGTCGTTTCACCAAGGACTCGAGCCTCGATGACCCTTGGGCCAAGTGGAAGCAGGCGCGTAAGGAAACCAAACACGACAGGCGCTGGCTCCACGGTTTGATCCTTCTCGGGATGTTCGTCCTGCTTGCGCTCGCAGGCCGGCGGCTCGCTCCCTGGGCTGTCTTGGCGGGGAGTACGATCCTGATCGTCGGTTTCTTCGAGTTGACTTGCTACTACTACAGCTTCGTCGTGTTGATGGCCCCGCTCGCCATCGAGCGGCTGCGCTATTCGGTCGCGCTGATCCTCATGGGGATCGGCGGGCTAATGCTGCAGTTCTTCATAGGCTGGTACGACGAGCAGTACATCTGGGAGACAGTCGTGGTGTTGCTGGGACTACTCTACATCCTCGTCGACGTAGTGCGATTCCCGCTGCCGGAGTCCTCGCCTGCATCCGCGGGCAGCTCCTCGGTGCAGTTGCAATAGCGGCCGACCGGCCTTACCCTCAGCCGGTTAGAACGGTTCACGTGATCGCTGGTGTGCATCCGCACACGGGAGGAAAGTCCGAGCTTCATAGGGCAGGATGCCAGGTAACGCCTGGTGGGGGCGACCCCGAGGAAAGTGCCACAGAAAGCAAACCGCCTCGCCGTCGAAAGGCCGTGGGGCAAGGGTGAAAGGGTGAGGTAAGAGCTCACCGGGCTGGCGGTAACGTTGGTCGCACGGCAAACCCCATCTGAAGCAAGACGAAATAGGGAGGCGTTGAGGGTGGTCCCGCCCGAGTCTCCGGGTAGCGTCGCTCGAGGCCGATGGCGACATCGGTCCCAGAAGAATGATCACGACCCGCACCTCGGCGACGAGCGCGGGCTACAAAACTCGGCTTACGAACCTTCTAACCACGGCGCCTCGCTTTGCGGGGCGCCGTGCTGTTTTAACTGGAACGCGGCCGGAGGACGATGCCACGTTGGCGTGCGCGTTCGAGCGCTGCGGCGCGGGGTTGCTGGTAGTGGACCGAGCCGATGTAGGTGAACAGACGCTCGCTCGCTGGGATGACGATGTCTTCGGGGATCCATTCGACCGGCTCGCCATCGGACCAGCACACCTCTGCGCGCTCCATCTTCCAAGCAGCCTCGGAGAGATCGAGCGGCAAGAGAACCTCACGCATGGCTTCGAAGCGACCCTGAATCTCCGGGTCCAGGAAGAAAGAGCCGCCACCACCGATGAACGCGATGTGGTAGCGGGATGGGTGGTGCGCCAGGCCGTCGAGCCCTAGGCGCGTCGCAGCTTGAAAAAGCATGTGCATCGCCTGCTCCCCGACACCCAGACCCGGATGCTCTTGCCCCGGCCACTGTGGCTGGCGTAGAGAGAATTCCTCGGTCGGGTTTTGAAGCATCATCCACTCGACATAAAGGAACTCGATCTCGCCGGGCGGCTCGAGCCCCTCGGGCGCTGGGCGTACGACGCGTCGAAGCACTTGTTCGACCAGTAGGTGTTCCTCCCCATTTTTCGTCGCATGCATCGTCAGGTGTTGCCGCTCCGGATCGCTCGGATCGAGGGTTAGACGAGGCATGGTGAACCCGAGCTTTCGGACCTCGTCCATCAAGCCGTACTTCTCGAGCGCGAACTCGACTCCGTGCCGCGAATAGTAGTCCAGCATTCGCGTTGACCGGTATTGCGGACCGTTCAAGTCTCCCAAGAGGTCCGCCTCGCTGATCTCCCACTCGCTGCTCGGGCGCTGAAGGTCGTACGGATCCAGCTCTTCCGCGATCTGAGAATACTGCTCGTAGATGCTCGAAGTGGGCTCTTGCGCGATCTTCGTTTCGTCGAGCAGCAGCCAACGGATGAAGTCCCTCGATGCGCGCCAC
>QMMB01000314.1 GCA_003647035.1 Deltaproteobacteria bacterium
ACGCCGTCGATCCGCGCTCTGCCTTCGAAAAAGAGCTTCCCTTGATACCGGGTTCCAGCGCCGAGAAGTGCGTGGATGACGGGTTCGTGGTCCTGCATCACGCGGTTGAGGGTAGAAAGCATAGAGGGGGCGGTCAATCAAGCGCGTGTGGGGGCGGCCGCCGTTGACCACCCTGAGGGGCCGTGCTAGGTCGCGCTCGCTTTTATCGGCGTGAACAGGCCGCCAGCCGACCCACTTTCAGAGAACCGGAAAGAACATGGCAGAGCTTCAGAACGGGCGTGTTACTCAAGTTATTGGTCCAGTCGTGGACGTTGCGTTCCCTCAAGGGAGTCTCCCAGCGCTTCTCACTGCGATTCAGATTAGCAACCCAGCGATCAGCGAAAAGGATTGGAACCTCACCCTCGAGGTTGCGCAGCACCTCGGCGAGAACACCGTTCGTGCCATCGCGATGGATTCCACCGACGGTCTGATCCGCGGCATGGAGGCCAGGAGCACCGATGGCCCGATCATGATGCCGGTCGGTAAGGCGTGCCTGGGCCGCATCTTGAACGTCATCGGCGAGCCGGTTGACGAGCAGGGGCCGGTCAACGCGACCAAATTTTCTCCGATTCACCGAGATCCTCCGCCGTTCGTCGACCAGAGCACCGAGGTCGAGATCTTCGAGACAGGCATCAAGGTCATCGACCTTCTGGCTCCGTACCGAAAGGGCGGCAAGATTGGCCTGTTCGGCGGCGCCGGCGTCGGCAAGACCGTTCTCATCATGGAGCTCATCAACAACGTCGCCAAGGCGCACGGCGGTGTGTCTTGTTTCGCGGGCGTCGGCGAGCGAACCCGCGAGGGCAACGACCTGCTCCTCGAGATGAGCGAGTCGAAGCTCGACACGGGCGAGACGGTTCTGTCGAAGACCGCACTCGTCTACGGCCAGATGAACGAGCCGCCCGGTGCACGTGCGCGCGTCGCGCTGAGTGCACTGACGGTAGCGGAGTACTTCCGTGACGACGAAGGTCAGGACGTTCTTCTGTTCGTCGATAACATCTTCCGCTTCACACAGGCAGGCTCCGAGGTGTCGGCGCTCCTCGGCCGTATCCCTTCCGCTGTCGGTTATCAGCCCACGCTGGCTACCGAGATGGGTGAGCTCCAGGAACGCATCACGTCGACCAACAAGGGTTCGATCACCTCGGTTCAGGCCATTTACGTTCCTGCCGACGACCTGACCGACCCGGCACCCGCAACGACCTTCGCTCACTTGGATGCGACGACCGTGTTGTCCCGTTCGATTGCGGAGCTCGGCATTTACCCGGCAGTCGATCCGCTCGACTCGAGCTCGACCATGCTCGACCCCGGCGTCATCGGCGAGCGTCACTACCGCGTTGCCCGAGGCGTTCAGGAGGTCTTGCAGAAGTACAAGGACCTCCAGGACATCATCGCGATTCTCGGCATGGACGAGCTCAGCGAAGACGACCGCATGGCCGTCGACCGTGCCCGAAAGATTCAACGATTCCTCTCGCAGCCGTTCTTCGTCGCCGAGCAGTTCACCGGCCTCAAGGGTGCCTACGTGCCGCTCGAAGAGAGCGTCGACGGCTTCGAAGAGATCCTCGACGGCAAGCTCGACCACGTTCCCGAACAGGATTTCTACCTCAAGGGCAACATCGAAGAGGTCAAAGAAGCCTACGCGAAGCGCTCCAAGGACTGACCGGCTGAACCATGGCTAACTCCGAGCACCTCCAACTCGACGTCGTTACACCGGGCGGCTCCGCACTCTCGATTCGAGTCGATGCGGTTCAAGCACCGAGCGTCGAGGGCGAGTTCGGTGTGCTTCCAAACCACCTTCCACTTCTAGCCGCGCTCAGGTGTGGACTCCTGGTTTGGGAAGTCGAAGGCAAGCGGCACATCGCTGCGATCGGCCCCGGCTTCGTCGAAGGTGGGCCCGACAAAGTGCTCTTGCTGACCGACCTGTTCGAACCGCCCGAAAACATCAAGCCCGACGCGGTCCGAGAAGAGCTCGCGGAGGCCGAAGTGGCACTCAAGGCCTTCGACGAACTGTACGAAGGTCCCGAATACAACGAGCTACAGCGCAACGTTGATTGGGCGCACGCGCGGTTGGAGGCGTACGCCGCCTCCCGCGCCGTGTAGTTCACGGAGGAGGGTCTTCAGTTTGGACCCAGAGGTTCAGGGCGGTTTGGGCTGCTGCTTGTTCTGCTGCGAGCTTCGAGCGGCCTGTGCCCGTCGCCACCTCCTCCTCGTTGAGCTCGAGCGCCACGGTGAACTCCCGATCGTGGTCGGGCCCTTCCGTTCCAACTATCCGGTAGCTCGGCGTCCCGCCGAGATGCGCCTGCGCCCACTCTTGGGCGCGTGACTTGGCATCCCGAAGGCCCGGGGCGCTGGTATGCAAGCGAGGTTCGAAGATCCGGCGAGCCGCCTCGAAGGCCGCGTCGGCTCCACCGTCGAGGTAGATCGCGCCGAGACAGGCTTCGAGAGCATTCTCCAACAGCCTAGACTTGGAGCGACCGCCCGACTTCTCCTCGCCCTTCCCGAGCCTCATCGCATCGCCGATACCGATGCTCTCGGCTGCTTCGAAAAGCCCCCTTTCGCTGACCAAATCGGCCCGCCGCCTGGTGAGCTCGCCTTCGTCCGAGTCGGGGAACTGCGCGTAGAGCAACGATGCGACCATGAGGCCGACGACCGCATCGCCGAGAAACTCGAGGCGCTCGTTGTCAGCCAGCGCAACGTCGGGTCGTTCGTTCTTGAACGAGCGATGGGTGAGCGCGTCGAGCAAAAGTCCCTTGTCTGTGAAGGAATAGCCGAGCCGCTCGCAGAGGCGGAGCACGGCATCATCGAGTGGCTGCGAGCCGGACATGGACCGCAACCTATCAGCTGGTCTCGAGCGGATCCATCGCGAAGCGGCGTCGTGCTATACGCGCACCGTGGAGTTCCCGCCCGAAGAGTTGGAAACGACGCGGCTCGTGCTGCGGCGCCCGACCATCGAGGACGCCGAGACCGCCTTCGAGTCCTACGCGAGTGACCCGAAGATCACCCGCTACCTCACCTGGACACCTCATACGAGTCCCGCCCAGACCCGAGAGTACTTCCAGCAAGCGATCGACGCCTGGGACCTCCGCATGGGTCACCGAATATGGCTCATCGAACGCAAGGAAGATGGAGCACTGCTCGGGACCATCGGTTGCACCGTTCACTTCCACCGGGCGGAGATCGGGTTTGCGCTTGGCAGCCGTTTTTGGGGCGAAGGGTACATGCCCGAAGCGATGAAGCAGGTGTGCGCGGCTGCCTTCCAAGACGACCGAATCGTGCGCATCCAGGCGCTCTGCGACCAAGAAAACACCCGTTCTTCCCGGGTCATGCAAAAGGTGGGGATGCAGTACGAAGGACGGCTTAGGCAGTACGGGCATCATCCGAATCGGTCGGACTTCCCTCGCGACTGCGTGATGTACTCCATGGTCCGCGGCGATTGAAACACCGATCGAAGCGGCTACACTCCGCCCCGCAATGCGCCTATTGACGACCCTGCCCGACGAGGCTGAGGCCAACACCCTCGGCGACGCCCTGTACGCAGACGGCGTGGTGACGACGATCAAGGAAACGAGGGACAGCGCATTTGCGGTTTGGGTTCACGACGAGGACCGGATGGAGCAAGCGCGCGCCTTTCTGAATGCCTTCGACGCGAGCTCCAAGCAGGTCTCCGACATGGCGCGAGAAGCTCGTGCGCAACGCCGCCAAGAAGCCAAGACCGACGAGCAACTCAGGGCCCGCACGAACAAGGTTCGGAAGCAGATCGATGCGAAGCAGAACATGCGCATCGGAACCGTTACCGGCAGCTTGATGGGCATTTGCGTCGCGGTGTTCGTTCTGACGGGCATGGGCGACGAGACGGATGTCGTTGGTTACTTCACCTTCGTGCCACTCGTCCCCGTGAGGGGTGGCTATGTGTTCGGCGACGTCAACGTGATTTGGCAGAGCCAGCCGTGGCGCTTGTTCACGCCGATGTTCCTACACTTCGGCCTGATGCATATTGCATTCAATCTGTGGTGGCTCAAAGACCTTGGCACGGCGATCGAGCGCGTGTTCTCTGCCCGCTACTTGTTGATCTTCGTCCTCGCGACGGCAGCGTTTTCCCACGTGCTCGAGTACGTCATCTCGGGACCGACGTAGTTCGGTGGGATGTCAGGCGTAGTCTATGGCCTGTTCGCTTTCGTCTGGATCCGAGGCCGCCTAGACCCGAGCTTCCCGTACCGAATGCCACAGCAATTGGCCACCTTCATGCTGCTCTGGCTAGCCCTCGGCTTCACCGGCTGGGTCGGGCACATCGCAAACTGGGTCCATACTGGCGGGTTGATTTCGGGCGCGTTGTGGGCCGTGATCTCGTCAGGCTACCTAGGGCGCAAACTCC
>QMMB01000315.1 GCA_003647035.1 Deltaproteobacteria bacterium
CACAGCCGCGCCCACGCTGTCGGCCGCTTATCCAACCGCCTCTTACGTATACGCCGAGCTCACGAGAACTGATCCGCGCTAATACGCGCGCTATTCCAGACGGCCCCGCTGCTCCGCGGTGAACTCTATGCGCTTCCAGTATTCGAACCGCGTGTCGTCCTGTGGGCTGAACTTGACCCGCCACGGCTCGCCCGGGCTGCTTTCGGCGGCCGCAATGTGCGTCTGAAACTTCACCGCATCGGCACCCGCTTCTGCGATCGCGTCGATGAAAGCATGAGCAGTCCCCAAGCTCCCGTCGTGCGACTGCCCCACCTCGGCAATCACTCGACAACGACCTGCAAGTAAGAAGGACTCCGACAAGCGCTCACCTACCCCCATCCCCGTGTTCGCACACGGGTGTTAGCAGCACAGGCGTATCCTAGACAACCGTTGACGATTTTCACGATAAATGGCAAGTCGCGTCGAGTGGGTTCCGGCTCGGACACCGAGGGTTTGAGACCCGAAAGGACGGCCACCGGCCGGCATCGACGCTCGCCGAGTATCCCGGGACCGGTGAGCCAGCGTGCTCTGGTCCCCGTGATTGTGGTCTTGGTGGTCGCTCCGCAGCTTCTTGGGGGAGTGTTTCCGTGGGCCGTCGCCGTCACCTGCGTCCTGGCTGGGGTGGCCGGGTTGCTTGCCAGCAGCCAGATCGAGATCATCAGCCAGAAGCGGGCCGATGCGACCCTGCTGGACTGGGCGATCGTCGGCGCGCTGGCTTGGACAGGTCTGCAGTTGCTGCCTCTTCCGTCCTCGTTGGTGGCGCTCCTCGTACCCGAGTCGGTCGACGCCTGGCAGTCCAACGCTCTTCTCTACGGGGATTCGCCCCGCGCGTGGTTCCCACTATCTCTCGATCCGGGAGCCACGCGGCTCGAAGTCGCCAAGGGCTCGGCGATCGTCGCCGTCTTCCTGACCGCAAGAGTGTTTGCTGCATCCCATCAGCGCCGTCGTGTGCTCAAAGCGGTTGGCGTAAGCGCGATAGTCCTCGCATTGGTCGCGTTCGCACACAAGCTTGCGGGCGCGACACACGTCTTCGGGCTGTACGAGCCCGTGTACGCGAGCAGCCGATTGCTCGCGCCGCTCATGAACGAGAACCACCTGGGTGGTTTCATGGCGTTGACCTCTCCAATCCTGATCGGCCTCGCCATGGACGCGGAGACGCTCGAGCGCCGGATCGGATGGGCGCTCGGTGCAGCAGTGTGCTCGCTCGCTGGCGTGTTGTCGTTCTCGCGCGGCGGGATGCTCGCCCTCGCGATCGGCATTACCCTCTTCATGCTGGTGTACGCTGCCCGCCTCAACCGAAGCCACCGTTCCATCCTCCAGAGCCGCACCGTTCCGATCCTCGCGTTGGCAGCACTGGCGATCACACTCGTGGCGGTGGGTCTCGAAGGAAGCAGCCTCGCGCGCGAGCTGAGTCAGCGTCACAACATCGCGCCGAAGTTCGAAGCAGCAGCGGCGGCTCTTCCCGTCATCGCCAGCCATCCCATCGCTGGCGTCGGCCGAGGCGGCTTTGCTGCGGCGTTCGTCGATGAACAGGGAACCGAAAAACGGTTCTTCTACCCGGAGAATCTGCCGGTGCAATGGGCATCGGAGTGGGGAATACCGGTCGCTTTGGCGCTGCTCGTCATCATCATGTGGTCGCTGGGGCGCGGGTTTAGGCTCAAGCGAAGCCACGCGCACCTTGGAGGTCTGGCGGGGCTCGTGGCGATCGGAGCCCAACAGTTAGCCGATTTCTCGTTGGAGCTCGTCGGGGTCGCGGTCGTCGCGGCCGCGGTGCTTGGGTCGGTCGCCGACTCGGTGCGCATCCGGCTCGACGTCCCGCTCCGCAAGCTGTGCTTCGTGACATCGATCACCTGTCTGCTGGGCGCAGTCCTCGCGGTCTCCCTTCACGGGCGCGACCTGTTCACCCTCGAGATGCGCACGCGCGCCGCGCTCGAACAAGGGAACCACGCAGAGACACGGCGGCTCGTCCGGGCGGGGCTGGCGCTGCATCCGTCGGAGCCGATCTTTGCGCTGGCCGGAGCCGAGGTTGCCGTCCGCGAGGGTGATGCGACGGCAGGCCGATGGATCAACCGTGCACAGGACCTGGCTCCACTTTGGAACGCGCCCCATTTGCTCGCGGCGCGCTGGCTCTTCTCGCTCGGCGAGATGGACCAAGCGCTGATCGAGATTCGGGAGGCCGAGGAGCTTCGACCAGGAAGCGCGAGGGACACGATTTGCGGATTGCTCACAGCGCAACAAGACCCTGCAATCGCGCTGCGTGCGGCCCCTGAAGGTCTCGCCGGAGCGAAGCTGCTCGACCGCGCTGCGGCATGCCTTCGACTTCAGTCTCCTGTAGCAGTCGCAATCGATCGGAGCGCACGCGACCTCGATCCGTATCTCGTGGGCCCCGCCACGCGGCAAGCCCGCCGATTGCTCGCTGCCAAGAAGCCGCTCGAGGCGGTCGACCTCCTTCGTACGCTTCCAAAGCTCGACGTCACGTCCCGGAGACTCCTAGCGCAGGCCTATATGCAGGCAGGCGATCCGCAGTCCGCGGCCCAAACGATTGCCCCGCTGCTCAACCTCAAGAAGGTACCGTCGTTCGCGCTGCGGACGGCCGCCTCGATCTACATGACCACGGGTGACGACAGCGAGGTCCAGCTCGTTGCCTCTCGCTTGCGATCACAGACCGGGGGCAAGGTCGAGCCTCTGGCCGACGTCGAGTTCTTCCTCGGTGAGCTGTACGAATCCCACCGGCGATATGCACCCGCGCTACGGGCTTATGAGGACTCGAATCGCGCGCGGGAGTCGCGGAAGGCCCTGGTGGCGATCGCCAGGGTCGCCGAGGAGATGGGAAATCGCGACCGGGCGCTCCTCACCTACAAGCGCCTATGCCGCTTCGACGGCGGAAAAGGCACGGCCTGCGCATCGGCTGAGCGGCTGGGCCAGCCTACGGGGGCCTGGCCCTAGGGCGGACACGCTTGACGCGGCCACAGCGATGGGAAACGCTGAGATGGCGGGGCAGTGAGACATCTAACAACCGAGACTGAGCCAGTGGGCGCTTCAGCCGACCAGGGGTCGTTCCTTCCAAGGGGGCTGCGAGACGCGGTTGTGCGATATCGCTGGTGGATTCTCGTCACCGCCCTAGCCGTGACGACCCTCGTGGCCCTATGGACCGTCAGGCTACCCAAGGTCTACCAAGCGACCACCACGCTAGAGTACGACCCCAGCCCGACGTCACCACTTGGCAGCTCGGTCGAGGACATCGGCGGGCAGGTGTCGCACTTCCTGATGTCGCGGGAGTTCTTCGAGACGCAGAATCTGATCATTCAAAGCCGCGCGGTCGCGGAGCGGGTGGTTGAGCGACTGGGGCTCGCCGACGACCCAAGCTTCTTCGGCCAGGAGGACGACCCCGATTGGGCGCCCGTTCCCAAAGAGGTCGCCGCGCAGCGCCTGCAGAGCAAGCTTTCGCTAGACCCGATCAAGGATACTCGGCTCGTGCGCCTGAGGATTCGCGACAACGACCCGGAGCGTGCGGCCACACTCGCGAACATGGTGGCCGATGCTTACATGCAAAAGACGATGGAGGACCGCCTGGGCTCCACGGCCGCTGCAGCGGAGTGGCTCGCCCAACAGCTCGACTCGACCCGGCAGCATCTGAACACATCGGAACATGCCCTTCACGAGTTCAAGAAACGGCACAACGTGCTTTCGGTGTCGGTCGAAAATCGCCAAAACCTCTTGTCCGAAGAGATTCGTGAGTACAACGAACGGCTCACCGAGACCCGCGCACGACGTATCGAGCTACAAGCGCGGCTCGAGCGATTGAAGCGCGCGCGCAAGACCCCGGAGGCGGTTCACGACAGCAGTCAGGGTGAGGATAGCGAGGTCGATTCTCTTCGAAGCGCGCTCCGCGCCAAGATCACCGAGCGCGCGTCGCTGTCCGTTCGATACGGCAACTCGCACCCGACGATTCTGGAGCTCGATGGGGAGATCGCGGCCATTCGAGGGTCGATCAGCGCCGAGGTAGACGCACTGATCCAAGTGGCCGCAGGCGACCTCGAAGAGATAGAGGCTGTCGAGGCGGGGCTCAGCACGGTGCAGAGCCAGGCCCAGAAGGCAGGGTTGGAGCTCAACCTGCGCGAGATCGAGTATTCGCGCCTGAGCCGGCAGCGCGAGAGCAATTCGAAGCTCTACGACCTGCTGCTTCAACGAACCGCAGAGGCGGACCTTACCCGCTTGCTCCGGACCACGCATGTTCGCGTGGTCGATCGCGCGCTCGTCCCCACAGCAGCCATCTCACCGATGGTAGCCCTCAATCTTCTGGGCGGCGCCGAGGGTGGCCTCTTGATGAGCTTCGCGCTCGCGTTCCTCCTGCTCCGGATGGACC
>QMMB01000316.1 GCA_003647035.1 Deltaproteobacteria bacterium
CGTGCGTCCGATTCGTTCGTGAGGCGCATGACGAGGCATCGCCGAATGGTCGACGGCGAGTCGCTCGATCGACGCGCTCAATACATGTTCGAGCTCGGCAGATTTGCCGAACGGTCTTTGCCGAGCATGACGCCGGAACGCGCGCGAGCTTACTACGCGCGCTTGTGCCGGGTACTCGAAGCGGCGCCGCCAGAGGTCGCTCGAACGTCGGAGCTGACGATTCCGATGCGCTCGGGCACATGCCCCGGGCGTGCCTATTACCCGCCGGGTGCAGAGGCAGGGACTGGCGCCGTGCCCGGCCTGGTCTACTACCACGGCGGCGGGGTCACGATCGGCGACATCGACACCCATGACACTGTGTGTCGACGTCTTTGTGTCGCGGCGCGCTGCGTCGTGGTCTCAGTCGACTATCGCCTGGCGCCGGAGAACCGGTTTCCAGCAGCGGTCGAGGATTGCTACGACGCTTACAACTGGGTGCGTGACCACGCGCGGGAGCTAGGCATTGCTTCGGATCGCATCGCCGTAGGCGGCGACAGTGCGGGGGGGAACCTGGCGGCAGTCGTTACTTCGATCGCCCGTGATGAAGGCATGCCGACGCCGTACGTTCAGCTTCTCATCTACCCTGGGCTCGCCGACGTCGACCACGCTGGCCGCCAAAAGCCCGAGCTTCAAACTGGCTACGGGCTCGACAGGAAGACCACCAACTGGTTCGGCGAAAACTACCTTCTCGAGGCCGACCACGACGACCCGCACGGGGCGCCCCTCTATCTCCAGTCGCACGCGGGCCTGTCCCCGGCCATCGTCATCACTGCGCAGTTCGATCTGCTCAGCGACGAAGGAGTGGAGTACGTGGCGAAACTAGAGGCGGCCGGTGTCCCGGTGAAGCACGTGCATTTCACCGACTTGCCGCACGGCTTTGTCACCATGAGCGTGCTCCCACGTGCACGCGAAGCAATCGCCGAGCTCGCCGCCGAGCTTCGCAATGCGCTCCACGGCGAATGACTACGATGAGGGTCACTGACTTCGATCCCTTCAGCGCGGACACGATCGAGAACCCGTATCCTTTTTACGAGGCGCTGCGCGATGAGGCGCCGCTCTGCCGGCCGAAGGGCGTCGACTGGCATTACTTGAGTCGCTACGACGACATCAAGCAAGTCACGCTGGATCCGGAGCGCTTCTCGTCCAACATCGTGGCGATTCTCCTTGCGGGCGGGAGCGGGCGCCTGTCGACGTTCGTGCCACCGCGCCTGCCGTTCGCGCCGCCCGACGTCCTGGCGATTGAGGACCCTCCGATTCATCGCGTGCAGCGCAAAGTTGCGACTGCTGGCCTCGGGAAGGGCTTCGTCCAAGTCCTCGAGCCTCAGGTGCGCGCGCTGGTCGACGAGAACATGGACAATGTCCTTGCCGGTGGCGAGGTCGATTGGATGGACACGTTCGCGTTCCGCATCCCCATCGCGCTCACGCTCGACATTCTTTCCATCCCCCGTGACGACGCCATGACGGTGAAAGCCTGGGCGGACGACGCCATCGCTTTGCTCAGCGGCGTGAACACCAAATGGCAGCTGACCCGGAACCTGATGAAGGGCTTCCGGTTTGTCAGCTGGTGCCGCGCAAAGTTCGAAGAGGCCGAGAAACGCGACCCCCAGCCAGGCTCCATGATGGGTGCGCTGATCGACGCGGTGCGCGAGGGGACGATGCGCCGAAGCGAAGCGGTCGCTGTTGTCTTGCAGATCATCATTGCGGGAAGTGACTCCTCGGCGAGCTTGATGGGAAGCATGGTTCGACTCCTGGTGCAGAACCCGGGCGTCCAGGAGGATCTCCGCGCCCATCCCGAGCTCGTGGCCAACTTCGTTGAGGAGACCATTCGGCTCGAATCGCCCTTCCAGGGACACTTTCGCCAAACGAAGGTGCCCGTGGAGCTCCACGGCGAAGAGCTGCCGGCCAACTCGCGAGTCATGCTTCTATGGGCTTCAGGCAATCGCGATCCGCGCAAGTGGCCAGACCCAGACAAGATCGATCTCCATCGTGCGGGCGCGCGACAACATCTAGGCTTCGGCCACGGCATCCACCTCTGCCTCGGAGCGCCCATTGGTCGCATGGAGGGGCGCATCGCCATGGAGCAGCTCCTCGAACGCACCGATTGGGTCGAGCTCGGCGAAGGGGACTTCCCGCATCGCGAGAGCGTCTTCGTTCGCACACTCGAGCGGTTGCCGGTGAAGGTGCATTCGAAGGGCAAGGCTCGCGTTCACCACCTGGGCGCCTGACGGCTGTGTTTCGCCGCGTGATACGCGGGTTTCGATCGCGATTTTGGGCGTGAAGAGGCGTTTTGGCGGCGGCCTGAGATTTTCGCAATACTGTATGGGTGCGCATTTCAGGGGCGGGGGGCCTGGCACCGACGGCACAGGCGACCCCGGATGCTCAAATACCACAAGTCGGGGATGTTCTAGACTCTCGCTACCGAATTACCGGTGTGCTTGGGTCTGGCGGGATGGGGTGCGTCTATCTCGCGGAGCACATCTCGATTCAGCGGCCGGTGGCTCTGAAGCTCCTGCATCCTGGGGTGGGGGAGATCGAAGAGGTGACCAGGCGCTTCGAGCGCGAGGCGTTTGCGATTGGTCGCGTCGACCACCCCAACTGCGTGAAGGTCTCGGACTTCGGAAAGCTCAGCGACGGCACATTCTACATGGTGCTCGAGTTGCTGGACGGCTTACTGCTGTTCGATCTGCTCGACCGCGAACGACGTGTCGAGTGGAGACGCGCGTTGCACATCGCGCGTCACGTGCTGAGCGCCCTTTCCTACGCGCACGACGCCGGCATCATTCACCGAGACATCAAGCCCGAGAACGTGATCCTCGTTGACGAAGACGATGACCCGGATTTCGCCAAGATCCTCGATTTCGGAATCGCGAAGCTGCACGACGATGCGAAGGCCGAGCAGGACACCGGATTGATGACCAACGATGCCAAGCTCACCCAGCATGGCGTGACGATTGGCACCCCCACCTACATCGCGCCCGAGCAGGCCTACGGGCTTCCCATCGATGGGCGCGCTGACCTCTATTCTCTGTCGGTGATGTTGTATGAGATGATCACGGGCGTGCCCCCGTTCGATGCGGATGAAGTGGGCGCCCTCCTGCGCATGCACGTTTCGGCCGATGTTCCGACCTTCGACGAGGTCGCGCCCGAGCTAGAGGTCCCCGAGGCGGTGGAGAGGTTACTGAGGCACGGCCTCGAGAAGAAGGCGGACGAGCGAATCGGCACTGCGCAGCAGTACATCGACCGAATCGACGAGCTCGTGGAGCTCAAGGAACACCATGCATCGGGGCTCCGGGAGATCCCGCTTCGCATCGCAGGAACCTTGAGGAGAACGCTCACTCCTGTGGTGACGCGCGTGGTCCCGAGACGAAGAGGTACGGGCAAGATGCTGGCTGCCGCGCTCGCCGTCATGGGGCTCATAGGCATCATCGCCTTTGCGTTTGGTGGCGGGGAGCCCGACGTGTCGGAGACGATTGCGCCGCAAGGGGAGGCTCAGGGGTTGGTGTTTCGCGGTCATGAGCTCACCAGCGCGGATCGAAACCTCGAGGCTCTGAGCGCGTACGAAAACGCGATCTCGCTCGAGCCCGAGCTCGCGGCCAACAGGCGCATGCGCAACAATGTAGAGAAGATGTTGGCGAAGAGGTCGCCCCGCGTCGTCGACGCTGCCCTCGACTTCCTCGGAAAGCTGGTCTCTGAGACTCACGATTGGGCCGCCGCCGATCAGCTCGTCGACCTGGCCTCCTCGTCCAAGTCGCGACAGAAGCGACACAAAGCGATGAGCATTGCCAGCGAGGTCGGGCTTGGTGACCAAGTCGATCGGTTGGGTTCCTATCTGCTCGACCTGCGGCGAGGGGAGAGCTGTGGTGCGCGCAAGGACGCCGTGGCGAACCTCCGCGCCCTCGGGGACAAGAAAGCGATTCCGGCGCTTCGCAAAGCCAGAAAGCGCATTCGGAGCGATGGCGGCATCGTGAAGCAGAAGCTCAACACCAACGCGTGCCTTCGAGCCGACGCGACCGAAGCCGTTCGGTATCTGCAAACCCTGTAGCGGTTGGGCTCAGGAGCTCGCAAGCCCTGCAAATTGCTGCCGTTTGTGACGCCGAGCGCCCGGAGGCGCCTTGTCGACCGACGCGCTGGGTTGCCCCTGAGGTGACTTTGCGCGAAACCCGCGGTCGATGACCCAGAAATCAACCATCCTGTATACGAAGACCGACGAAGCACCCCTGTTGGCCACCTACTCGCTGCTCCCCATCCTCCGGGCATTCACCTTGCCCGCCGATATCACCTTGGAGCTCCCGGACATCTCTCTTGCAGGCCGGATCCTGGCGAGCTTCCCCGAGGGGCTCAGCGAGGATCAGCGGGTCGAGGA
>QMMB01000317.1 GCA_003647035.1 Deltaproteobacteria bacterium
GTACTCGGCCCGCGACCACACCTGCCGTGAGGATCACGATGGCCACCCCCGCGGCGATGGTGACATATCGCCAGCGCAGCGCTCTGCGCAGCAGGGGAAGGTACCCGCGCTCGATGCACACCGCTAGTCGCCGGGGCACCTCGACCCTGGAGACCCGCTCCATCAACCAGAGATAGGGTGCAAGTACGGTTCTCAACCACCAAGGCATCGCGTGGGCGAGGTGAGCGGGCAGGATCAGAAGCGACTCGAGCAACGAGATCAGGAGGACCGCGATGACGAGCGTCGGGAGCACCCGGAAGAACTTGCCCATGACGCCGGGCACGAGAAGCATGGGTGCAAACGCCACGCACGTGGTGACGATGGCGAAGACCACCGGCTGAGCGACCTCCTTCGCACCGGCGATGGCCGACTCCAGGAGCCCTTTGCCTTCGGATTGCTGTTTGTAGATGGCTTCGCCGATGACGATGGCGTCATCGACCACCATGCCGAGTGTCACGATGAACCCGAAGAGGGAGATCATGTTGATCGAGAGGTCGGCTGCGGGGAAGAGCAGCAGAGCGCCCGAGAACGAGATGGGAATTCCTAGCGTCACCCAGAACGCGAGACGGGCCTCGAGGAAGAGTCCTAGGATCAGGAGCACCAAGAGGAGGCCGATACGCGCGTTGCGCATCAGGAGCGAGAGCCGCTGCTCGTATATCTCCGCGGCGTCGAACCAGGGCGCGGCGTGCAAGCCTTGGGGCAGTGTTGCCTGCAGTTCTGCCACGTGCTCCTTGGCGGCAGCGACTACCGTCAGCGGCGTTTCGTCGCCGACCCGAAACACGTTGATCATTGCCGCCCGCTTGCCATTGAATGTGGCTCGCCGGTCGTTCTGCTGGAAGCCGTCTTTCACGGTCGCGACGTCGCGGACGCGCACCTGAGACCCGTCGGGTGGGCTCAGCAGCACGATGTCGCCGAACTCGTGGCCCCGGTCGCGTCGCTCGGTGGTGCGAAGCAGGACCTCGCCCGCTGTGGTCTTGACGGTTCCTCCCGGGAGCTCGACCGATGCGGCCCGGATTCGCGCAGCGATTTCGTCGAGCGTCAGATGGTACTTGCGAAGCTGTGCTTGTGGGACCTCGATGCTGATCTCTAGGGGACGGATGCCCGTCAGCTCCACGTAGGTGATGCGCTCGTCGCGTAGCAACTCGCGTCGACTGTTTTCAGCTACGGTGCGTAGGGTGGCCTCGTCGACATCGCCGTAGAGCACGATCGAGATCGCCTGCTGGCGTGGAGCAAGGATACTGACGGTCGGACGTTCCACGTCGGCTGGAAACGAGGTGATGCGGTCGACCGCGCTCTTGACGTCGTTCAGTGCGCGATCTGGCTTAGTGCCGAGGACGAGCTCTGCGGTCACCAGTGCGGAGCCTTCGCGAGCCGTCGAGCGAACCTCCTTGATTCCGTCGACGCCCCGGATCCCTTCTTCGATCGCGAGGACGACCGCCTGTTCCACTTCGGCGGGACTCGCTCCCGGATAGACGACCTCGACCAATACGACGTCGAGGTCGACTTCGGGGAATACCTCTTGCTTGATCCCCGCCATCAGCGTCACGAGGCCGCCCACGATCAGGATGAGCATCAGCACGTTGGCGGCGACCGGGTTCTTCGCCATCCAGGCGACAGGCCCGCGCTCTTGGTCCGGATCGAATTCGGAGGAGGCTGCCACGCTCGCTCTGCGGTCTAGTGGTCATGCCCGCTACGCGCAACCAAGTGACACCGATGCAAAGGTCGCCTAAGCTCGGCCCCGCTACGCATCGGAGAGCGCAAAAGGAGAGCAGAGTGCTGAGGAAGTTCGTTTTGATCACTGGGTTTCTGGATATTCCAATCGGCCTCGCGACTTGGGCGGCGGCCATTCTCGAACCACAAGACACTCATTTCGGCGCCTTGATGACCTGCGGGGCCTTCTTGATATTCGCCGGCGCCGCGCTCATGTGGTCGGCACAAGACATGAAGGCGCGCGCGCCCATCATTTTCTGGCAGGCCCTCGTCCGTGTGACCGCCGTCGCCGCCATCATGTACATGGTTCCGAAAGGCATCGCCGACTCCTGGCAATACGGCATCTGCGTTTTCGACGGCGGTATCGCTCTCGTCTACATCACCGGAATGATGAAACACACCGGAACGTCGTTTTTCGGCTTGATGGTCGGGAAGACCGGCTAACGAGCAAAGCGGTTGAGTTACCGGAGAACGGGGCGCGGCGGAACGCGACGCGCAGTTTCAACGGACGGGGCGGCTTGCAAAGGTGGCCTCAGGCCCCAAGCCCCTCCGGCCACCTTTGCAAGCCGACCCGTCCGCAGGGTCCCCGCGTCGCGCTTCGCCGCGCCCCGGGCTTGCGTGCTAGCGTTCGTCCTATGGTCCGGGTGGCTGCGTTTGGGGTGTTCTTGGTGGTCCTGCATTTGGGGCAGCCCATCGTCATTCCCATTCTCCTCGCCATTCTGATCGCGATCAGCCTTTCGAAGATCCTCGACCTAACTGAAAAGGGCGTTCCGTACTGGGTTGCCGTGTCGCTTGCGTGTTTTGCCGCGGTGACGGTCGTCACGGCCCTCGGTTTTCTCACGACGCGCGCGGCCACTGACTTCGCCCTGGCGTTCGGTCAGTACCGCGGGGACTTCGATCGTTTGCAGGTGGAAAGTGCCGCCTGGCTCTGGAGTCAGGGGCTGGGTATTCCGGCCGCCGCGGTCGAGCACTTCGACCCCGCCGAGCTCGTGCGTGGCTTGGCGGTTCCAGGCCTGACGTTGGCCGTGAGTGTCGTCTCCGCCGGCTCGCTGGTGCTACTCATCACCGTCTTCCTCGTCGTCGAAAGCGGCTCGATTGCTCAAAAGCTCAGAGGAACCGACCGACTGGGTAGGCTCGACGTGCAGGCGCTCAGGTCCGCCGCGAGCCACGTACAGCGCTATCTGTTGATCAAGACGGTCACGAGCGCGGCAACCGGCCTTCTCGTCGCGGGTCTGACGACCGCCATCGGTCTTGGGCATTCTCTATTGTTTGGACTGATCGCGTTCGTTCTCAACTACATTCCGAGCATCGGCAGTATTCTCGCCTCGATTCCGGCCATCGCGCTGTGTTTGCTGACTCTCGGATGGCTCCCAGCATTCGCGCTCGCCGGCGGCTACTTCACGATCAATCTGCTCATCGGGATCGTGATCGAGCCGCGATGGGCAGGGCAGGAGACCGACCTCTCCCCTTCGGTAGTCGTCCTCTCCATGGTGTTTTGGGGGTTCGTGCTCGGTCCGATTGGCGCGCTCCTTTCGGTGCCACTCACCATCATCGTCCGCATGACTGCCGAACAGTCGAAGGAATGGTCGTGGCTCGCGATGCTCCTCAGCTCGCCTCGGAGCGCCAGGGGCTGACCTGGCTCAGCCGGTCTCGGACATGCCGGCCAACACGTACGCGCTAGCGGGAACCTGCTGCCCGTTGGACTCGATCGCCTCCACGCACCATCGAGCTGCGTCCCGCACGTTGGAGAACGCTTTGTTGGGCGAGGCCTGAGGTGATATCCAACGCAGCGCGGTGAACGCGCCTCGGACCAGCGAGTTCGACAGGACAATGGCGCTACCGATGTTGCGGTCGCGAATGACCTGCCGTCTGCCGTCCTCGAACTCCTTCATGCGGCGTCGAAGCGTCGCGTCTGGGACGCTCTCGAACGGCGTCGTATCGACGACGAGGGCGTGGCGTATCGGTGCGGCGAACACATGCTCGTACGACTGCTGCAGATAGTCGATGTCGTCGATTTGCAGCTTCGCCGGCATCGTTACTAAGACGAGCGGCCACATGGACACATTGAACTCGATACCCACGCCCGCCGCCGGCGCGCCTATGTCGGGTCGTCCCCCCATCTGCAAAGCATAGCAGTCGGCCCATCAGCGGGCGAACGACCTAGCCGACCGCCGCTCTGCTCGCGAGCCCGGCCAGAGTGTACGCGGCGATGGGAACGATCTGCCCGTCTTCCTCGATGCCCTGGACACACCATCGGCCAGCGTCCTGGACGGTCGCGAATGCCTTGTTCGGAGCGGGCTGCGGCGAGATCCAGCGTAGCGCCGTGTATGCGCCACGGACGACGGTGTTCTGGATGATGATCGCGCTGCCGATGTTCTTCTGGCTGATGATCGGGCGCCGGCTGTCTTCGAACGCCTTCATCTCCCTGCGCAGCGTGGCATCGGGGACTCTTACGATCGGGGTCGTGTCGACGATCAGGGCGTGCCGAACGGGCGCTGCGAAGATGTGCTCGTAACAGTGCCGCAGGTACTCGAAGTCGTCCGAGGTCGTCAACGGGGGCATCGTGATCACCACGAGCGGCCACATCGACACGTCGAACTTCAGGCCCACTCCGACGGGTGGCCCGCTAA
>QMMB01000318.1 GCA_003647035.1 Deltaproteobacteria bacterium
ACAGGATCCAAAGTGCGGTCGAATACATCGCGAAGATCGACGAGGCGCTCAGTCGCGAGTCTCTTGTTCCAGGCTTCCCCCCCTCGCAGCCTGGCGGGGAGGGTCCCGATCGTCCTTCGTGGGTCGAAGGCGTCCGCGCGAAGGCGGAAGACGTTCACAGATCGTTGGCGCCAGTCGTTGCCCGTGCGGTCACGAAGGTGCGGGCAATCCCGAAGCACCGATCACGAAAAGAGATCCTAGGCGTCAGTGCCGGCGTCGTGGCCTTGCTTTCCGTATTGCTCGTCGCGTTTGGAAGCAGCGGCCCCCTCGACTCCTACATCCTCGATTTGAAGCAGGGCGACAGCTGCGCGGAGCGTAAGGCTGCCGTTGCAAAGCTTCGGGCCCTGGGCGACAAGCGAGCGATCCCCGCTCTTGAGGAAGCACAGACCCGAACGCGAACGGTCGGCCTTTTCAGGAGAAAGGCCAATGCCAACCGTTGTCTCCGGACCGACGCTGAGGAAGCCGTCCAGTACCTCGAGAGCCTGTAGCTTGCCTTTGAGGGCAGATGTGGTTGTGGCAATTCCCCGCCTGCTTTCGCTGGATTTGGGGGGTACCGCTATCTCAAGCTAGCCTGTTGGCATGTGGGATTTCAGGCATGGCCTAGGAGCGCCGGTGCGCGCTTGGCGACAAGGATTTCGTTACGTAGTCCAGGTAGGGCTCATGGCCTCCGTTCTCGGGGGATCAGGCTGCGTGGCTCATCAACACACGACGGGCCATCCGGCTCCCGAACCTACGACTCGCCATCCAGCGCCGGTAGTGCACCCAGCGCCGCATCACGTCGATGCCAGGGAGGCGGAATACATCGCTCTCAAGGTCGCTGCCCAGCGCGGTTACCGCAACCCCTACCTGCGAGAGCTCAAGTGGAAGGACAAGGAGTTCCGTTGGGATGTGAAAACGGAGGGCTATGTCGCGCACAAGAAGCGCAGGCTCGATCTGTGGATCGACGGCGAGACTGGCGAGATCCTGAAGTTCAAGGATCACGCCGACTCTGGAAAACACGGCGACCGCGGCCAACATGGAGCCCATCCACCACCCGCTCACCCCCCCAATGGCCATCGCCACAGTCACGCGGGAGTCGACCTGGTTTTCGATTCAGCCCTCGGCGTGTACCTCGTCGTGGATCGGCACAACCACTTCTACGCGGAAGGTCACTTCTACCGCTACGCCGAGGATGGGTGGCAGATCAGCACCGAGCCAAAGGGAGGCTGGCACCAGGTCGCTGGCCCCGCTCTCCCTCCGGGCCTCGTCAAGAAGCATGAGCCGGACAAAGGCCGCGCCAAGAAGGACAAGTCAGGCAAAGGCCACTCCGAGAAGAACAAGCCAGGCAAAGGCCACGCCAAGAAGGACAAGCCAGGCAAGGACCATCCCAGTGGGAAACAACAACACGCTGCCAAACCTGCGCGCTAAACATCCCGTAACAGACGCGTGGCCCAACACAGAGAGACTCGTCGCGCGCATTTGAAGTCACGCGATTTCGGGATGATCGGGGTGATCAGGTCAGCAAGCGCCTCACATGAGACGCGCGGAGCTCTCGACTCAGGATCGGATCTCAATCGGACGTGCAGAAAACGCAGCGCCCATCCGACGGTACTCCAGTGAAGAACTCGAGGCCCACGCAGGCTGGGACCTGCCCCGACCCACACGTGATGTTCACCTCGCCGCAGTCGGTTGCGCAGTTGGTGCAGAGGGTCCCTGGACAGGTCTCGTCGTCACTTTCGCCGCAGCTCACGAGGCTCAGGCATCCCAAAACCAGAAGCCCCCGAAGGGCTTGATGAATACGCATGGTGGCTCCTTTCTCGTTGTTCCGAACAGAGCGTCTTTTTCTCGCGATTGTCAAGACTGCGCAATGCGGGAGCTGTAGGAGCGTCGCCGGGGACGCAGATCTGTGGGACTACGGCCTGCCCGCGCTGATGACCTGAGACTCACTCCACCGACGACGCGCGACGGTCGCGCCAGCGCCGGAACAGACCGTGGTGTTCGCACCGCTCGATCGGCTCGGTTCCCTCGGCGAACGCCATCCAGGAGGAGCGGGGGCAAGACCATCGAGCCAGCCCGCCGGAGATCGGATCGACCTCTTTCCAGACGATACCGTCCGGCTCGGCGAACACATCGTCGGTCTCGCCTCCAGCGCGCTCCATGAAGAGGAGATTGGCCTCGGCAACCAGGCGATGGAGATCCCAAACAGGAGATGATCCGGAAGCCGCTCCAAAGGCGAAAGCGAGAGAGCCCACTGGATGAGCGGGCAATCGACCTCACACGAAGCCCGCAAGATACTCACTCGTCGTCGCTCGCGCTCTCTCGTCGCGCTTTCACTGCACGAAGCTCTTGCTCGAGTATCTTGTCCTTGCCGCGGCCAACGTGTGCCTTGATCTCGATCAAAGCGTCGATGTCGACGCCATTGCCGGGGAACCGCGCCGCCCCAAGCGCGAATGGCCTCGTCTACTCGCGTCTCGCGTAGGTCCGGGCGCATGGTGGCTCTCTGGCCCGCAGAGACTACGGGTCAGACGCGCGGCCGGAGCCGGACAAAACGCAGCCGCTTCTCAGCAACCTCTCGGTAGTCCGCTTCGGTTCCATCGATGTGCGCGCCACAGAGCTTCATGAGGGCTGGCCCCATCTTGGGGTAGCGGCGCGCGTAGTCCGCCATCGCATCGGCACCGTCCGCAGGGCTCAGCAACTCGGCGTGGACGGCGCGCCGCGCACGGCCGACCCGAATCTCGATGTCCGGATGGGCGACCAGATTCCGATACCACTGCGAGCTCACTCCATACCCCGAGACGATGATCGAGCTGCCATCGTCCGCATCCCGGTCAACCACCTCGACGCAAGCATACCGAATGAGTCCACTCGTACGTCCGACGTGTTCCAGCAAGATGATCCTACCCCCAAAAAGGAACCCGAGCCCCGCACGATAGAAATACACCGGCACGCGAAACAGCCATCGGATGAACGCATTGGGTGGTTCGGGAGCCTCGAATCGGACGGTCATGCAATCCTCGTGGTGTCGCGAAGTCGCGAGCTAGAACGCGCCCGGAACGTTGGTCGTGTCGGTCAACTCGCATAGCCCCTTGTCGCCGCAGCAATCGGGACCGAGGAGGTTACAGATCGAGCCGTCCCTGGCGATCGTGCCAAGAGGTGGGGGAACCTCGTTGGGGCGGTCTGCCGGGTAGGCGTAGCTATTGATAGTCGCGCACATCTCTCCATACTCACCAGCGCCGTAGGTGATCATCTCATCGGTCGGGTTGGTGAAGTGGCAGGTATACGTGATGCCCTCGCCGGCCTTGAAGTGCATCGGCTCGTCGAGCTCCATGATGTACGGGCTATCCCAATCGCGGCTGGTGTAGAACGGCTCCTCTTCGGTGTTCTCGCCGTCGTACCGGCGCGCCTCGAACAAGGTCAGATGCTGGTGGGCATGTGATGACACTTTGATGACGTCCAGGTCGAACGGCGCGGTACACGTAGCGGTCGCGATGACACTGGAGTTGGGTGGGATGTCGACGCCCCGATTGTCGCAGGCCAGAGTACGCACCGGATGGTGGATCTCGTCTTCATCCGCGACCCAGATGTTGAGCTTTCCGCCCATGCTGATCGGGGCCGCTCCCAGATTCAACACATGGTGGCTCGCCTGGAAGAAGCCACCGGCGCTGATGAGAGTGCCGTACCCTTCGGGCATGGTGGTGGTGTATCGGCCCTGCCCGGAGCCGAACACGAACTTCGCATCATTGCCGGGGTGTCCGCCTTGTCCCGTCGGTCGCACCGTGCCCTCGGGGAAACAAGGGCCCGCATCCAAGTCCGCCTTGGTGGTATAGCCCATGAAGAAGTGATGGGTGCCCTCAGGCAGAAAGGCCTCCACACCGACGAGGTAGATGTCCCGGCCTGAAAACCGCTCCGGTGGAGCGAAGCGCTCGCAGTACTGCACGTCACCACCCGACTCGACCACGAACTCGCTCTCGTTGATCTGAAACCCAAGAGCTTCAGGCGGGGGCTCGAGGTCATCGGACGGAGCGGCGCCGCCGTCGGTAGACCCACAAGCAAGTGAAAAACAGAGCACAAAAAGCAGGAAACTCCTGGGCATGAGGCACGTTAGGTACCACGAGGCGCGTACAAACGGTACCTGCGCAGATAGGCAAAACAAAGGCCCTCTCCGTGCGGTTCGGAACTCGACATCACATCTAGCACCGCGCAACTCGGTTCTCAAAATGCGCCCAATTGGCTAAGAGAGCCTGCGCGGACCCGCGAGCCACCGCGAAAAGGTTTAGGGACCGTCGGACAGGGTGCCGTTGGGAGAGCGCGGTGCGAAGCCCTTCCTTTTGGGAGCGGACGGCGGGGAGGGTGG
>QMMB01000319.1 GCA_003647035.1 Deltaproteobacteria bacterium
GACGACGACAACGATGGGCGCGTCGAAAAGTGGGATTCGTGTCGGGGCGGCAAGCTCGTCCTGACGCAATATGACGAGAACGGGGATGGTGAACCGGATCGCAGCCAGGACATGCCGCTGCGGAGCATGGGCCCCGCAAACGATGCGCTTCGATGTGAGCGAGGCCAACTATGAAATACGTATTACTTTGTCTATTGAGCTTCGCCTTGGTGGCTTGCGGTTCGAAGGATCCGAAACCCGTGACGAGTCCGGGCGCCGGCGCGGGCGAATCCACCAGCGGTGGCGAGAACGTAGACGATGGGCGCTGCGTGCCGGACGGCGAGGGTTACGAAGTCACCGAGTACGACACCTCGGGGGACAATACGCCGGACGTGCGCAAACTCTTCAAGACCATGGGCGAGGGGAGCTTGGCGCGTCTGGTCTTGATTTGCCGGGAGGCCGACCTCAATGGTGACGGCCGCAAGGATATCGTGCGGCTCTACACCGAGGAGGGTAGGCCGATGCGCGAGGAGGCCGACCGCGATTTCGACGGCCGAATCGATGAGATTACCCACTTCACCAACGGCCGGGTCAGCCTCCAGGAAATCGACACCAGTGGCAACGGGACGATCGATACCAAGATCTTCTACGAAGGCGGCCAGCCCGAGCGTGCCGAGCGCGACATGAGGAGCCGCAGCACCGCGTCCGAATGGCGCCCCGACCGATGGGAGTACTACGCGGACGGCCACACGGTCCGTATCGGCACCGACCTCAACGGGGACGGCAAAGTCGACCGCTGGGACCGAGACGAAGAACGCCTCCGCAACTCAGCCCTGGCCAATCAGCGATCCGCCGAAGCAAGCCAATAGGGGACACGCACCCCCCCTCGCGAACGACCTTCTTTCGCGCACTTGCGACGCACACCGCGAAAACGTAGGGTCCCGGCGTGGAGCGCCTTCAAAAAGTCCTTGCCCGTGCCGGCGTCGCATCTCGGCGTGCGTCCGAGGAGCTGATCACGGCTGGGCGGGTGCGGGTCAACGGCCGCATTGTCACCGAGCTCGGGACGAAGGTCGATGCGCACAAGGATCGCGTCGAGGTCGATGGTAGGCGGCTCGTGGCGGAGAAGCCCGTGTACTACCTCATGCACAAGCCGCGTGAGATGGTGACCACACTCGACGACCCGCAGGGAAGGGCAACCATCGCGGACGTGCTACGCGAGATCCCTGAGCGCGTCGTTCCGGTGGGGCGTCTCGACTACCACACGAGTGGTGCCCTGTTGGTCACCAACGATGGTGACATGATCGATGCACTGCTACGGCCGGTCTCCGGAGTACCCAAGATCTACGCCGTGAAGTTCCAGGGGAACCTCGATGTCGAGGAGCTCGATGCGCTCCGGAACGGCGTAAGGCTCGACGATGGCTATCGCACCCAACCCGCCGAGGCGTTCGTGCTGCGGCAGGAGCACACACACACCTGGGTCCAGCTCACGCTCACCGAGGGCAAGAACCGACAGATTCACCGGATGGGGGACGCCATTCACCGCCGCGTGATGCGGCTCGCGCGCCAGTCGTTTGCGGGCATCAGTATCGAGGGCCTCAGGCCTGGCGAATATCGAGACCTCAAGCGCGACGAGCTTCAGCAGCTCAAGAAGCAGTACCTCAATCCGTATCGCCGTGCCCGCGGAGCCGCCAAAGAAGCGTGAACGCGCTCGGCACGACGAAGAGCGTGAGTACCGTCGAGAGCAAGAGGCCGCCAAGGACGATGGCGCCGACGCCGCGGTAGAGCTCGGAGCCTGAACCCGAAAAGATCACCATCGGCAACAGCCCTGCGAGTGAAGTGGCCGTGGTCATGAAGATCGGGCGAACGCGCGCCTCGACGGCGAGAGGTACCGCCTCGCGCAGAGTCGTCCCGGCGCGGAGGCGAGTGAGCGAACCGTCGACGACTAGGATGGCGTTGTTCACGACGACGCCTATCAAGATCAAGAACCCGAGCGCTGTCATCAAATCGAGCGACTGCTTCCCCAACCACGCGTTGACCAGCCACAACCCGCCTGCGCCGCCTGCGGCCGCGAGCGGCACGCTCATGAGCACCGCGACCGGGGAGACGAAATCTTCAAAGAGTGCCGCGATCAACAAGAAGCAGATGATCAGCGCGAGCAAGAGGATGTTCCCAAACTGCCCCTGAGCGAGCTCGAGCTTGCCGGCCGCGCCGCTCAGTCCGAGCTCGACGCCCGCAGGGATGGCGCCTTCTTCCTCGAGGCTGCCGATGACGTCATTGCGTATGATGTGAATGGCGTCTTCGAGCGCCAGATCTTCGGGCGGAGACACGTTGAGCGTGATCGAACGCCGTCGCTCGAGGTGACGGATCACTGATGGACCGAGACGTTCTTCGATTTCTGCGAGCGCGCCGAGGGGGACCGTTCGCCCGCTCGGGGTGGCCACGGGCGCCGATAGCAACGCGGGTGCGTCCGGCAAGAGCTCGTCGCCTCTGGTTACGGCCCGCAACACCACGTCGAGCTTCGGTTGCCCCTTGGGCGTGTATTCGCCGATGATCGCCCCGTCGATTAGGGCGTCCACCACGAGGCCGAGCTCGGCGCCACCCATCTGAAGGCGAGCGGCTTCCTTGCGCCGAGGGATGATGTGAAGCTCAGGCGCACCGGGGTCCAAGCTGGGGACCGGGCGAATCTGCGCGCCCGGCAGGGCTTCTCGGAGGTCCCGGAAGAGGCGGCCTCCCACCTTGGTGAGTGTCGGCAGGTCCGGGCCTTGTATGTCGATTTCGATCACGCGGCCTCCACCGATGGTGCGCCCGAACAAGGAGGCCTGGGTCGCGAACGAGATCATGCCGGGGATCTTCGCCTGCTCGCGTCGCAGCAGATCGAGCATGCGGCCGACGTCCTCCTTGTGCTCGGCCACGGCGCCCGCAAACACCCGGTCAGGGCTACCCACGAAGAAGCTTCGTCTGATGTTGGCTTCGCCGTCGGCCTCGACGCCCGTGTAGCGCGCCATCTCGTTTTGAAGCCGGTTGCCGGTCGCTTCGAGCTCATCGATCGAGTACCCAGGCGGGGGAATCAAGATACCGAACACCAGATTGCGGTTGCCGGTGGGCAGGTAGTCCATGGGCGGGAGAAGTGCCCACACGACCAGAAACGAGCCGACGATGGCGATCGCGATCGTTGCGGACGCGCGCCGGGTCGAGCCGCAGATCCAACGTACTTGCTCGGTGATGCGCGAGCGAAACCGTTGGCCGAAGCCGGTCAGGCCGCCGATGTCGAGAGTCTTGCCCTGTGAGAGAAGGCGCGCGGCCAGGCTAGGAATCACCAGAATCGACACGACGAGCGATACCGAGACGGCAAGCGCGATGGCGACAGCGACGTCGCGCAACAGCTCGCCGACCTCGCCCTGCCATAAGACGATCGGAATGAACACCGCGACCGTCGTTGCCGTGGAAGCGACGAGTGCACCCCACACGTCACGGATCCCACGATACGCAGCTAGCTTCGTGTCGGGCGCGCGCGTTCGCCAGGTGTCGATGCTTTCGAGAGCGACGATCGAGTTGTCGACCACCATGCCAATGGCGAATGTAATGCCCGCTAGCGAAACGACGTTGATCGTGCGGCCGAGGGCCTGCATTCCGAGGGCCGTCGCAAACGCGCAGACGGGGATGGCGATGCTGACCACCGCAGATGCTCCGAAAGTCCTCAGGAACAAGAAGAGGACGATGATGGCCAGAATCCCGCCAAGGAGCAGGTTTTGTTGGACCAGCTGTAGCGCGCCTTCGATGTATTCGATTTGGTCGGCTTGGATTTCGATCTCCAGCCCCTCGCGATTGAACTTCTCGTGTTGCAGTCGCTCCACCACCTGGTGCACCTCACGCGTCACTTCGAGCACGTTCGTCCCCGCCTCGCGGGAAAGCAGCATCACCATGGCTGGCCGGTCCTGCACGAGCGCGACGCCGGTTGGCTTGCGAAGCGCCAGCTTCACGGTAGCCACGTCGCCGAGCAGAATCGGGGTGCCATCGCTGCTCGCGCCGAGCACGACCTCCTCGAGTGCGCTTGGCGTCTCGGGAGCGATGGCGGTACGCACCAAGTAACGCCTCTTGCCGAGGGTGATGTCACCTCCGGATAGATCCCGGAGCTCGCCTCTCACCCGGTCAGCCACGCCCTGCACCGAAAGCCCCCGCGCGGCGAGCGCCCGCGCGTCGAACAGCACATGCACCTCGGTGTCCTGGCCGCCGATGAAGAAGATGCCCGCCACGCCAGGAATGCGATCGATCTCGGGCAGGATTTCGTTCTCGACCCAGGTTCGGTAGGCCGCCACGCTGCCTTTGTTCGGATGACGAATGGCAATCACGGCCAGGGGCGGACCGGCACTGTTGGCCGTCTGGACGACCGGC
>QMMB01000320.1 GCA_003647035.1 Deltaproteobacteria bacterium
CACTGACACTGACACTGGCACTGGCACTGACGCTGACACTGACACTGGCACTGGCACTGACGCTGCCTCCGGCGGCCCCGAGATCGTGTTGCCTCCTGCCGAGGTTGCTGCCGAAGAATCCGAGGCGAGATCCTATCGCGTCGAGATCGATCCCCTGCGCGGAATGCAGCAGGGACGCATGCGTCGTGAGCAGAAGACCACCATCGGTGGATACGGTGAGCTTCATCTCAACATGGTGAAGCCGGACGGTGACAGCTTCAGCTCCCGGTTGGACTTTCACCGCTTCGTCCTCTTCTTTGCGCATCGATTCAACGATCGCTTCCAGTTCTATTCCGAGCTCGAGCTAGAGCACGCGTTCGTCGCTGACGGCGGCGGCGTGGCAGTCCCCGGTTCGATCCAGATCGAGCAGGCCTTCATCGACTGGCGCTTGCTGAAGGGTCCGAGCGAAGCGCTGTACTTGAGAGCAGGCGTCGTTCTCGTACCGATGGGCATCGTCAACCAATGGCACGAGCCTCCGATCTTCAACGGTGTCGAGCGTCCACAGGTCGATCGCGTGATCATTCCGACCACCTGGCGCGAGGGAGGCGTTGGCATTTGGGGTCAGCCCACGGAGAAATTCCGCTACGAACTCTATATGATGGGCGGCCTCGACGCGAGCGGCTTCTCCGGATCGAGCGGCCTTCGTGGCGGGCGCCTCAAGGTCACACAGGCCGAGCTCAACGGGCCAGCGTTCGTGGGCCGCCTCGAGTGGGAGCCTATCCTCGGCATGGTCCTCGGCGTATCACCCTACTTCGGATTGGCAGGACCTAGAGACCTACCCGACTTGAACGTGCAGGTTGGCGGAGTGTCGGGCGACTGGCGTGTAATCCGGAAGGGCTTTGAGTCGCGCGCCTTGATTGCCTATTTCCACGTGAGCGATACCGACGCCCTTCGGGTAGTCCAACCCGGTGAGACCGATCCGACGAGCACCGTGGGCTCGAATCTCTTCGGCGCGTACGCAGAGCTCGGCTACAACGTCCTGCACTACGTCGACACCGAGATGGCCCTCGTTCCCTTCGTGCGCGTCGATTACTACGACACTACATTTCAAGAGTCGGACCCGGACTTCGACCTGCCATCCTTCGTCGTGCCCACCATCGGTCTGAGCTACCGGCCTATCCCACAGGTCGTCTTCAAGGTGGACTACCAATACGAACGCCCATCAAGCGGCGCGAGCGCGAACCGCTGGAACATCGGCCTGGGCTACATGTTCTAAGGCGCCGGCGCACAGATCGCGTAGACGAAGGTGAGCGACTTCGCAATGATCGGATACGTCGTCCCCGGCGATTGATCGAGCTCGCAAACCGTCACACCCGAAGCTCCCGTCGCTGTGGCCGTGATCGGCCCTTGCGCTGGATCGACGGACGTAAAGACCAAGTCCCCGAATCCTTCGTTATCGGCGATCACGCTATCTTGGACTACTGGCAAGTCATCGGCATCGAATGTAAGCGCCGCGTCGCTTGCCGCGCTGATGGTTCCAGTCTCACCGCCCTCCGCGCCCTCATAGGTGATGTCGACAATACCGTCGCTCGGGTCGAGCGTGCGAGGGATGGCTCCGGCAAACGCGTCGATCGCGGCGTCCGCGATCACTATGAGATCGATGCCGCCAACCGTCTCACCTGGAACATCGTAGAAGTCTACGGTGCCCCAATGACCTGCTGCCGCAGTGCTGAAGAAGACCTCCCCGCTCGGCACGTTCTCCAGTGTGAATTGCCCTGATGCGTCCGTCGTGTCGCTAATCGACGTTCCGACGACGCCTACAGTCGCGCCTGCGATGGGTGCGAAAGCTTCATCCTCGAACACGGTGCCCGTCACCGTCAACGTCGGGGCGCCGCCGGTACCACCCGTTCCAGCAGTGCCGCCGCTTCCACCAGTGCCACTACTTCCAGCAGTGCCGCCAGTTCCACCCCCGGTGTCGCCACATGCCGCAGCGGCAAGGGCGCACAGTACGATCCCGAACATCTTTGCTTGCATTCGCATGGCCAACTCCCCGCGTTCGATATCCAAACCACAAGCCCGCGCGTGCGGACACACGATAGATCGGTGCATCAGCCGTGCCAAGCGGCGCCTGCGCTGGTTTCGTCCCCTTTCCAAGGACAGCATGCGCAAAGCTTGCGCCCGAGGCCCGTCGCACGCCACCGTTGCGCGCCCCGCCACACGCGCTAGGGCTTTGCCGTGCGTCTCGTGTTGGCTGTGTTCGCGCTCGTGCTCATCTCGTCCACCGCTCGCGCCGAGGGCTGGCACGGTTCCGCCGCGGCCGGAGGTGACTTCGCCTTCGTGCCCGAGGCGACGGGGTTCGGGTTCGTTCTCTTCGACGCAACCGGCGAGGATAAGGTTGGTAAAGGCGACGTTCGACTCCACTACAACACCGACACCATTCACTTGGCGATCGAGCGCGTGCCCATGGGCGAGAACTTCGAGTTCTCCGTGGCCCTTCGCGGCGAGATTTTCATGGCCGGCTTGCTGCACCAGTACTACCAGCAAGGGCTCCGCCGCTCGGGGCTCGGGTTCAACGCGAGCTATGTGGTCCTCATGCCGAAGATCCAATGGCACGTCGCCAACCAGCACACGCTCGAGGTGCTCACCGATGTGCGGTACTGGATGTTCGTTGACAAGAATCCCGACCCAGCCTATCTACTCCCCGCCAATGCCTGGGTCTTCGAGCCACGGCTGGGCTACATCTACTGGAACGTCGACTCGCCGGGCGAGGAGTACCGTGCGTCCAAGTTGTTCCCGCGGATAGAAGGCATTGCGGTCGGCGCATCGGTCGGCGTCGACGTTCGTTCGGATGTGCGCAGCTGGGGGTTCGTCGGTGATGGACGCAACGATCCGACCAAGGCGATTTGGACGCTGAACCAGTGGCTACGCGCCGGTTGGCAGACAGGAGAGCGCTTCCGGCTAGAACTCCAAGAAACCGCCAACTGGGGTTGGAACCAAGACGACCTCACCCGCATGCGTGTCGGCGGCATGAATCCTTACGTGGTGATCGTGCCGGGCCTGCCTTGGTCCGCGAACATCTCGGAGCGCTTGCTGATCGCGCAGCTCAGCGGGCACATCAGACCCAAGAAGAACAAGCCGCAGGAGCTCGGTCTCATCGTGTCGGGAGGCGCACTCAACGACCCGCGTCGCCAAGGGCTCCTCGACGAGTATGACGGAGTCGGGGGTCTTGCCCTGTTCACCGATCTCCGCTGGGGCCGCTGGCAGGTCTATGCCCGCGTGGGATGGGCATTCCCGACCCAATGGTTGCTCGACAACCCGCATCTCTCAGGCTTCGTCGGCCTGGGTGTCGACGCATTCTAGAACGACAGGATGCCGATCGGATCGGACTGGAAAAAAGACGCTACCTCGATCCGCTGAGCGATCTCATGCGCCGGCAGACCGCGGCGTTCGAAGTCGCGCTGCAGGCGCTCGAGGTCGAACGCCATTTGAGGAAAGCGCTCGGCGCACACGAAGCTGGTGCCCAAAGGGTCTGGCTCGCACGATGCCGAACCGAGGTCCCCGAAGAGTTGAATCGTGCCGTCGCGAGTCAGGCTGCCCTCAAACGACACCCGCTGGGAAACACCCGTCAAGTCGGTTGGGAAATCGTAGTCCATCCGGTACCGACCGTTGGTTTCACGCCAGTCCACGACGACGGGCTGCGATGCAAAGGGCTCGAGCGAGGGTTCAGTCACCGGGACGGAGTAGACCCCATCGAGCCTGAGGGCTTCGGACTCACCTGGGTCGGTGCCAGCATCCCCCGGATCGTTCGGAATTGCTGCGTCGCTTCCCCCATCCGTAGCAAGCTCCGGCACGTTGTTGTCGCCGCAAGCGACCACAAGCGCGAGTACGAGCCCAAGTATTCTGTGCGTGTTGTGCGTCACGATCTTTCTCCCTCTGCCGGAAGCGCCTCCGGAAACAACGAATAGCGAGTGCTCTTGCCGCGACCTGTGCGGTGGATCTTGCCGTCGCCGACCAAGACGCGAAGCGAACGAAGTGCCGTTGCGTCCGAGACGCGTAAATCCTGCGCTAGCTCTGCCGAGCTCGCAACGTGGCGGCGGCCGATGATCTCTAGAATGTGGGATTCCCGATTGGAGACCGCTGTCATGCCGACGGCCGCTGCCTCGATCCGGTCGGGCGTGTGGATCTCGAGCTCGTCGCCGACCACGACGAGCTCGACGTCAGGTGCAAGCTGGTACCCGTGCTGCGTCGTGACGACCCACTCAGCCCGCGGAGCAAGGGCGGCGCGAAGCCGAGCCACGGCGGTATGCAAGGTTGGGTCGTGCCGGGAAGGCGAGTAAGTCCTGAGGTTCCATACCGATCCAAGCACCTCAGCGTTGGTCTTTGGCCCGCC
>QMMB01000321.1 GCA_003647035.1 Deltaproteobacteria bacterium
ACCCACCTCGATGGGCACTGCGAGCGTCCATCCATCGTCGGGGTGTCGTTGGAGCACCGGATTGAGCACCATGATGCGTTCAGGCTGACTTTTCCACGGGGGGTGCTACAAAAAGCAAAGCCCTGTGGGTATCAAGAAGGATTCCTCCCAAGGTGGCGAGGCGGCCTGAGACGACTTACGTTGCGGGGAAGGGAAAAGAGGAGACCGAGTGGCGAGACGCAGCCCGAGAGGCAGGAGAAGGAAGTTCGAGCGGAATTTCGAGCAGGACGACAAGCGTGATGACCACATCAAGCTCAACGGCGTGGTGAGTCAGGTTTACGCCGGCGGCCAGTTCGAAGTGACGACCGAAGCCGGTGCCGCCGTGCGCGCGCAGCTTTGCGGCCGCATGCGCAAGTTCCGAATCCGCGTGATCCTGGGTGACCGCGTGACGGTGGCGCTGTCGCCGTATGATCTTACGCACGGCATGATCGTGTTTCGCGACAAGTAGCTCCCCGTGTACGAAGGAGCGTTCCGCATCCTCAGAGCCCTCGGCGATGGTCGGTCGCTCTCCCACGGCGAGATCGTTCATGCGGCCGGCGAAGCATCGTCGGTCGTCCGCGAAGTCACCGAACGCTACCCCAAGTGGTTCGAAGATGAGGATCGCCGCTTCCGCTGTTCGGAGCGCGGACTGGCCGCGTTGGCGCGCGAGCTGGTCGCTCGAAGCACCGTCGAAACCGATGCCGAGTCTTGGGTTGCCGCATACGAAGCCATGGCCGCGGAACGCAGTGCGCCGAAGCGTGCGCTCGACCAAGTGTACGCGACGACCGACACCGTCGTGCGTCGCGCGCAACTCTTGCTCGAAGCTGGAGAGCACCAACGTGGCCTCGTGTTTTTGGGCGACGACGATTTGACCCGCGCCGCGGTGCAGTTCGCCGGTGCGGGTCGCAAGGTCACTGCGCTCGACACCGACGAAGAGGTGCTCGCAATCCTAGTCCGCGCCGCTGAGGAGCACGGCTGGGAGCACGACGCTGTGCACCACGACTTGCGGCAACCGATTCCCAAATCCATGAACCGTCGCTACGGTGCTGTATTCATGGATCCGCCGTACGCGTTGGAAGGTTTTAGACTGTTTGTCAGCAGGGCCGCGGACATGCTCAAGTCCGACGGGCGGCTCTACGTTTGCTTCGGGCAAAGTCGGCGGGGTAGCGAGCGCGGGCTTCAGAAGCAACGGATTCTCGGAGACGCCGGGTTCCTCGTTGAAGCGGTCTTTGAAGATTTCAATCACTACCAAGGCGCCGAAGCGATCGGGTCGCGAAGCGCACTTTGGCGTTGTCGTGCCACTCCAGAGATGAAGTCGCTCGTGCGTGGCGAGGTCGAGGGTGAGCTCTATACGAGCCGCCCGCCCAACACCTAAGCTTGTGCCGCGACGACCTCGTCGCACCACGTGACGAAGTCGTGGGTGACCTCCTGGCGATTGACCTCGTTGAGCATCTCGTGCCGCCCGTCGGGGTAGAGCTTGAGCCGCACATCGAAGATCGCGGCTCGCTTGTAGGCGTCGTAGAGCTTCTTCATCCCCTTGCTGAAGTCGCCCACCGGATCGCGGTCACCGGCGAAAAGATAGAGCGGCATGCCCTTTGGGACTTTCGCCACGTTGCTCGGATTGGCGACGCGATGGAGCCCGGCGAGGAAGTCGATCCACGCCTGGGTGGAAATTGCGAAGCCGCATAGGGGGTCGGCTACGTACTTGTCGACTTCTTCGGGGTCGCGTGAAAGCCAGTCGAACTCTGTGCGGTTCGGCGCGAACGCTTTGTTGTACTCGCCAAAGGACAGCTTCTGCATGATCGGGCTCGGGTTTCGTTTGCCAACCCGCATCCGCTCGATCCTCGCGACCAACTTGCCGAGCGCTGCAATTGGAGGAGGCTGGCCGTTGGAGCCTGAGAGCGCGGCGGCGATCATGTCGCTTGGATGCTCGAAGAGGAGCTGCTGCAAGACCCACGAGCCCATCGAGTGCCCGAGCACGATGATCGGAACGCCCGGATGGCGCTTCGCGATCTCCCGATTGACGCCGTGTGCGTCCTCGACGATTCGGTTCCAGCTGTCGTTGTCCGCCATGTGACCGGGGGTGCTCCCGTCGGCGACGCTCTTGCCGTGGCCGCGATGGTCGTGCGCGTAGGTGCTGTACCCCGCCGCAGCCAGCGCTTCGGCAAGGCGCGCATACCGAGATCCGTATTCGGCCATCCCATGTAACACCTGAACAATCGCCTTGGGCGCTTCCACAGCCCAGCCGTTCACGTGAAGGTTCGCCCCGTCTACTGTCTGAAACGCAAAGTCCGCCGACCTCATAGTCCGGCACCATAGCAGGGGGCAAGGGGACGGTTCTCGGAAATTCGGAAATCGAACCGATTTCCGAATTTCCGAGAACCGTCCCCTTCACTCTATGTCGAGGAAGCGGGCCCAGAGGTTTAGGCCTTTGTCGCAGTAGTTCTGGAGGACGTTCACCATGCCAGAGCGTTTGTCTTCGTCTACCAGGGGCTCGGGGAGGAGCGGATCGAGGACCACGTGGCGAATGCCTTCTCGTCCAAGCAGAAATGCTTCGCGCACGGAGTCGTTCAGTGGCAACTCTTCCAATCGGTCCAAGCTCAGGGTCAGCTCTCCGTGGAGCTTCGAGTAGGTTTGTTCGAGGCGCGGGCTATCCCAAAGAGCACGCGCACGGCGTTCCTGTTCGGGGTTCAGCTCCTCCATGCGAAACACCGATGCGTCCGCGTCGAGGCCGAGAGCGGCGAGCTCGTCACGAATACCGTCGACGCCGAGGGTCAGGTTGTTGGGTCTCAGAAAAAGGCCGGACTTGAGCTCCTCGAAGCCGAGGTAGCGCAGCGCGCGCAGCCGTCGGCGTAGGGCCGGGCGATCGGTGCGCGAGAGGTCTGCTGTGAAGACCGCCGTCCATGAACCGTCCCAATCGCCCACGCGAGACGATACGGTTCGCCATCCGTGGATCTTGTCGTTCACGACTTGGGCGCTTGGGCCGAGGCGGTACTCCCCGCGTCCCGGGGACTCGAGCAGCCCTTCGGCCCGCAGGCGGACGATCGCGACGCGCACGCTGTTTTCGGCGATGTCGAAAACCGACGCTGCCTGCACCAGTGAGCGCACCGGCAGGACTCCTTCGTAGATCGACTCACCGGCGGAAAGGACTTCCAGCACGACAGCTTTGGCACTCACGTTCATGGGAATAATATTACACTTAAAAATGAAATGCTCTATCAGACGTAATAGAACATGTTTCATTTTTGATGTAGCGCAAGCTGACACCGCAGGCCAGCCGATGCTGACAGGAGTCGCGTTGGCGGCTAAGACTGCCAGCGATGACTCGGCTCAGCGTGAACGTGAACAAAGTCGCTACGCTCCGAAATTCGCGGGGAGGAACGCTTCCGAGCGTGGTGGAGGCCGTTCAAGTGTGCGTCGAAGCGGGTGCTCCCGGGATCACCGTCCATCCCCGTACTGACGAGCGGCACATCCGGCCTGCCGACGTTTATGACATTGCCCAGGCACTCGCACCGATGCGTGACGGCGTCGAATACAACATCGAGGGCAACCCGCGCCCGGCCCTCGTCGAGATGGTCGAGAAGGTGCGACCCGACCAGTGTACGCTGGTGCCAGTCCGACCGGGCGAGCTAACGAGCGAGGCCGGTTGGCCGGCGGATACTCCCAAGGCCGAGCTTCGCGAGATCATTCAGCGTTTCCATGACCACGGCGTCCGCGTGAGTGTGTTCGTCGACCCGGAGCCGGCGCCGATCGATTGGGCCGCCGAGCTCGGTGCGGACCGCGTCGAGCTGTACACCGAGCCCTATGCGCGAGCGTTCGAACATGGTGGCGAGGCGTTGGATCAGAGCCTCGAACGATATCGGGCTGCGTCGGAACGCGCGGCGAGAAACGGCCTCGGAGTCAACGCGGGACATGACCTCGACCTCGGAAACCTGCCGACCTACCTCACGTTGCCCGGCATCGAAGAGGTCTCCATCGGGCACGCCTTGATGGCGCGCGCACTGTTCGTCGGGTTGGGGCCCGTGGTCGAGGAATACCTGCAAATTACAGGCTTGCGTTGACAGTGAAGCCGAGTTTCCTAGAGTGCTCCCGCCATGGCCAACCGGTCCCACAGCAACCCTCTCACCGCTATCCTGAGCGGGTTGCTCGATCAGCGAAGTAAGGAACCGAAGGTCGCACCCGTGCCACCTGGTGTTCGGCTCGACGGGCGGACGTGTCTGGTCACCGGCGCCAACAGCGGGCTTGGCAAGGCGATCGCGATTCGACTCGCAAGCCGTGGCGCGCACGTGATCATGGCGTGCCGCAGCGGGATCCCCGAAGCCGGCGAAGACGTTCGCGCCGCGAGCG
>QMMB01000322.1 GCA_003647035.1 Deltaproteobacteria bacterium
GGCTCAATGGCACGCCCCTGAGCTGCCCGGATGAGTGGCAGGTGAAGCCGGGAGCCGACGACGTGAGCGAGCTCGTCGGCAGCGCTTGCGACACGTTCAAGAGCGGCTCGTCGACCTTTACCGCCGTGTTCCCGTGCGGCGCCATCGTCGTTGAGTAACGGTCAGTCTTCTAGGCTGAACTCGATTTCCTGGTGCGCACCCGCCTCGATCCGGACGACACGGGTTTGGATGGGAAAGTCCCGGCCCGCTTTGATGACGTGCCGTCCTTGCGAAAGGGGCGCCTTCACTGGCGCCCGTCCCATGTATTTCTCCCCGAACCAAACGTCGCCCCAGGGCTGAACGACAACGTGTATCCAGCCCTTGCCTACGCTCGCCGGCGACGGGGCTGCGGCACCCTGTGGACGCTCCGAGGTATCGGCTTCGCCGGGGGACACTGGCACCGACACCGACACTGACTCTGACTCTGACACTGGCACTGACGCTGACGCTGACTCTGGCACTGACTCTGTCCCCGGCGCTGACACCAAGACCGCCGCGACGGTGATCAGAAGGGCCAGCACCGCGCTTGCTAGCATCACGGCGCGACCGCGCTTGGGGGCCATTCGCTGCGGCGCAGAGGCCACAGCTTGTTCGGCGGTGGAGCGGCCGAGCGCAGGTGGGCGGCTGAGCTCCGTGTCCCGTTCCTCTTCGCGTGCGCGGACGTGTAGTCGCGCCTTGGGTCCTCCGCGGTGTCCTTCGACCGTCGATGCAAGCCGTCGTCGCACCTGCGGCAGAGGCGCCACGGCGGCGAGCTCCTCGATCAGCCGTGTCGCGCTCGGGGTACGCGCGTCGAGGTCCACCGTGATCAGGCGCTCGATCACTTCTCGCAGCGGCGCCGGGACCTCCGGCGCGGCGTCGGAGAGTGATAGCCGGTGGCCATCTAGAATCTTCCGCATCGTCTCGATGTCGTGAGCCCCATCGAAGGGGCGCACCCGAGCGACAGCTTCGAACAAGACGACGCCGAGAGAGAACAGGTCGGTCCGCCCGTCGACCGTCTCCCCGCGCCTGTGTGCGGGCCACATGTACGGGATCTTCCCCTTGGCGCTACGGCTTGCGGTCACCGCCGCGTTGTCGATCGCCTTCGCGATTCCGAAGTCCGCCAACTTCGTCTCGCCCGATCGGCTCAGCAAGATGTTGGAGGGAGAGATGTCCCGGTGAATCAGGCTTCGGTGCGCGTGCTCGAGGGCATAGGCCAAGTCCAACCCGATCAAAGCAACTGTGTCGGGGGACAGCCTCCCTCCGGGAGACGACTTGAGGAGCGATCGAAGGTCGATACCGTCGACGAGCTCGAGAGTCATGTAGTGCACGCCGCCGACCTCGCCGAAGTCGATCACTCCCACGATGTTGGTGTGGCGAAGCTGCGCGGCGAGCTTGGCCTCACGCTGAAAACGAGAGATGAACTCGTCGTCGTCACTGAACGCAGGCAGCACGCGTTTCAAGCATACACGCTGCTCGAACCCGCCCGCCGCGTCGCGCGTCGCTTCGAAGGTCTCTGCCATGCCGCCCACGCCGAGACGACGAATCAGGCGGTAAGGACCAAACTGTCGTGGCTCACCGACCATCTATTGGGAGCCTAGCATCATTGCGAAAGTACTGGCGCGCACATCCACGGCGATGCAGGCTCGTGCGCCACTGATGAACGCAGCGTCAGGTCCAAACAGAGGCGCCCAGCGCGCCATCTTCCGGAGCCTGTTCGACCTGGCGATGCCGATCGTCGGCTTGAACGTGCTCAGCGTTCTTACGCTGGCGGTGGACACTGCGATGTGCGGCCGTCTCGTCGACGCCGAGGAGGCGCTCACCGCGCTGGGTTTCGCGGGTCAGCTGATTTTCCTGCTGATGGTGGCGATGCTCGGGCTGACCGTCGGCACTGTCGCTTTCATCGCGCGGGCCCACGGCGCCGGCAAAACCGAACGCGTGAATCACGTGCTCCACCAAAGCATTCTCTTGACCTACGTGGTGTCGATTGGCGTCGCGATAGTCGGCAATCTCGGCGCCGGCGCCGCGATGGATTTGCTCGGTGCTGACCCGGCGGTTCGCGACCTCGGGGTGGACTACCTGCGTCCACTCGTCGGATTTACGGTGTTCTTCTACTTGAACATGCTGTTCGCTGCGGCGTTACGCGCAGTTGGCAATACGATGTTGCCCTTCATGATCGCGTTGTTCAGCAACTTCCTCAACATCGTCTTGAACTACGGACTCATCCTGGGGCGCCTCGGCCTCCCCGCCATGGGCGTTCAGGGCGCGGCCTGGGGAACCGTCATCTCACAAGCCGTTGCGGTCGCCCTGATGGTGTTCCTCCTGCGGCGCGACGTCGTGTATGGGGTGCGGGCGCATCTTCATTTGGCGCCGATCGACCGCCCGCTTGCGAACGATCTCTTTCGCGTCGGAGCGCCTGCTGCGCTCGATATGCTGGTCCTCAACGTGGCGTTCCTATCCGTCGTCGGGATGCTGGGGCGCGTGGCGCAGGTGGCCGTGGCAGCACACGGCATTGGTCTGCGCATTCAGTCTTTGGCGTTCGTGCCTAGTTTGGGTGTCTCACAGGCCATCGGGGCCATGGTAGGAAACGCGCTGGGCCGCGGGGATGTGGACGAGGCGCGGGAAGTCGTGCGTGGTGGCATGATGCTGTCGACGGGGATCGCCACCGTGATCGGCCTCGCGATCGTGTTCGGGGCCGCGCCGGTCATCTCGATCTTCGAGGTCGACCCGGCAACCGAGCTCGGGCGCTATTCGATCCTCTGGATGCAGGTGCTCGGCTGGGGCATGCCCGTCGTCGGGATTCACATCGCGCTCATCGGAATGCTCCGCGGGGCCGGGGCGACAAACACCAGCCTGATGATCAACATCATAGGTACCGTGGTCATCCAGGTTCCGCTGAGCTGGTTTCTCGGATTTGTCATGGGGTGGGGCGCCTTTGGAATTTGGGTGGCTATGCCCATTTCATTCGTCGTGCGTATGTGCCTAGGGGTCGTCGCCTACCGGCGCGGGGCCTGGGCCCGGGCGGGTGCGACGATCTGAGCACTCGTCCATGGGCAGGGATTTCTCCGAGGCACCTTCTTTTGGTAACCTCCGGTCATGATCAACGCTTTGATCAGGGCGGTGTATCGAGTGGCGCATTGGGGGTTGCGACTCCTGTGGTTCATTCGGCGGCCGGAAACTACGGGAGCACTGGTCGCCGTATGGCACCAGGGCCGTGTTCTACTCGTGAAAAACTCCTACAGGCGGCAGCTCACCTTGCCCGGGGGGTACATTAGGCCGCGTGAGGATCGTCGAACGGCCGCGGCGCGAGAGCTTCGCGAAGAGGTCGGCGTTCAGGTGCAGCCCAAACATCTGGTCCACGCTTACCATGGCACCCATGTCTTCGAGCACCGCCAAGACACCCTCGACATCTACGAGCTCGAGGTGGAGGAGGCGCCCGACGTGCGAGTCGACGACCGTGAAGTCGTGCGCGCCGAGTTCCACACGCCCGACGAGGCGCTTCGCTTGGACATTGTACCGCACCTAGAGGAGTATTTGTCGCGGCGACTCGGACAGGCGGCCGGTTGAGTCCGGCCAATCCCCGCGAGGCGCTCGCACGCGAGGCTCTACGACTCCATGAGCGCTATCATCGCGAGCTCATCGAGCGTTTCTGCGTGTGTCCATGGGCGAAGCCCGCACGGGCGGCCGGCCGAACCCGGGCCCACGTCGTCGTGGACGCATCGTGCAGCCCGGAGGAGCTGGCGCCGGTGCTCGCCGAGTGGGCCGCCGAGGACACGGTCGATGTCGCGTTCGTCATCGCACCGCGCTTCACGGGTGACGCAGATGCTTTCGCGGACTGGGCGACGTCGATCGCACAGGCGCACAGAGATGCCTTTCTGACTGCGCCGTTCTATCCACGCGCCCCGGGCTCCGCCGGCCCCATCCAGTTTCTGCGTCAGACTCCCGACCCTACGGTGCAACTCGTCCGTCGAACCCGCCTCGAAGAGATCCGGGCGCAAGACCCACCGCACTACACCGACATCTTCGATTTAGATCTGCGCAAGCTCGAGGCGGACAACGCACCGCGCGAAGTAGCCGCCTCGGTCGTCGCGCACAACGAACGAATGATCGAACGCGAGGGCAGGGTGGAGATCCAGCGGATTCTCGATGACATTCGGGAGGATCGGGAGCGCACCTACGCCAAGCTGTTGCCGTTGCTCTGACAGTGCGAGTGCCAGTGTCAGCGTCGGAGTTTGCGCCCTAGGTAGCCTGACGAGATCACGGCCCACAACGCGCCCGAAATCAACCCGCCAGTATGGACCCAGTTTGCGATGTGCCCGACCCAGCCGGTGAAGCCGAGGGCTAGCCAGA
>QMMB01000323.1 GCA_003647035.1 Deltaproteobacteria bacterium
GGCCGAAGCCGGCGATCGCGCCAGCACGGAGGTAGTCCCCGTATGCGAATCCCCCCGGGATGACGACCGCGTCTGCGTCACCCAGACTGGTCTCTTTGTGAAAGGTGTACCAGGCGTCTGCGCCCAGGACATCGCGCACCGCGTGCAGGGCGTCCCAGTCGGCATTTGAGCCTGGAAATTGTACGACAGCGACTCTCATCGGGCGATTCCGTTGTCCTCGGCGCGCGGAGCATAGAACGGACCGTGCTTCAGGCAACGCGGAAGCGGCACTATCGAATCAGCTCGAAATACCGATGGGCGAGGGGGGGCTCGAGGCCGTCCACGGGACTGATCCGGAAGACGATCGTACCGCGGCACGTCGACGCGTCCACCACCCGGTAGGCACGGCTGTCTTGTCCCATGTAGGCCCTAAAGTCGCCGAGGAGGTAGAGCTCTCCCTCGTGTACCTCGGTTTCGCGGACCAGGTGCCGGCCGCCTTCCTTCATGAAGATTTGGTGAGGCTCGGTTCCGAAGTACTCGTCGCCCCAGATGACCGTGCCCTCGAGATCGTTGTCGGTGTTGCGGAAGAAGGTCTTGCCGTTCCTGGTGAAGGGGATCAGCTTGCCATCGATGCGGAGCTCGTTGCCGAAAGAGTCGACGGTCATGCCCCCCGTCGCCGCTACCCGGGCGACGACCCAGCCATCCTCGGTGGGGTGCCGGCACACCGCGATCGATCCGATTTCGGGGGTGGCCCTCTTGTTGATGAGAACGCGTTCTCCGCGTAGCAGCGTGGGCGCCATCCCGTTGTGCATGACTTGCGCTACGTCGAACAGGAAGACCTTGAGCACCAGCGCGACAACGATGAGGCCGGCTCCCACCCAAGAAAGGCCCCCGAGCCCACTACGAAGTGCTCCCACAACGCTGCCTATTCGCCGTTCGGGAGGCTCTTGTCAAGCTCGTGCACGAACTGGAGCAACGCTTCGCCGGGCTGAGGCGCTTCGTAGATCGCCCGGCGGATCGCGACGCCAAAGGCGCCGGCGGCCACCAGTGCTCTACAGTCCTGGGCGCCGATTCCTCCGAGCGCGTATGTCGGAATCCCGACATCGGCGATCGCGGTCCCAAAGCCATGGATGCCGATGGGCTGGGCTTTGCCGGGGACATTGAAGACAGGGCTCAAGAACGCGTAACTGGCAGAATCCTGCTCGCCGGCCTCGAGGCCTGCCGCGTCGTGCCGCGAGACCCCGAGCATTCCAAATGTCGGCCATGCTTCGCGGACGTCCGCTATGGGCAGACCGAACTCTGGGAGATGCACGCCGTCGGCGCCAACGATCTGAGCGACGTCGATCCGCCGGTTGACCGTCAACGCGCCGCGGCAGGCATGGGTCACCGTTCGCAGCTCCCGACCCCACTGCACCAACTGGCGATCGGATGCTTGTTTTGCTCTGAGCTGCACGCCCACTACGCCGAGTGGACATCCTTCGAGCGCGCGTCGAATCGGGGCGACCGGGCCGTCGGGATGACTAGGGTCGGTGATGATCCAAATCCGCGGAAGCTCAGGGGTCATCGTCGTGGTGCTAGGAGCGGCCGTCTTGCTCGGAGCCGATGACGCCTTCGAGCGGGCTCGATGCCGTCGCGTAGAGCTTGCGCTGGATTCGGCCTGCGAGGAATGCGTCGCGGCCGGCTTCCACCCCGGCCTTCATCGCGCGTGCCATTCGGACTGGGTCCTTCGCACCGGCGATCGCCGTGTTCATCAACACGCCGTCAACGCCGAGTTCCATGGCGATGGCGGCATCGGACGCGGTACCGACCCCTGCATCGACGATGACCGGCACATTCGCCTGCTTGACGATGATCTCGATGTTGAAGGGGTTGCGGACGCCGAGACCGCTGCCGATCGGTGCGGCGAGGGGCATGATCGCGGCGCAGCCTAGCTCCTCCAGGCGCCGCGCAGCAATCGGGTCATCATTGAAATAGGGCAAGACCGTGAAGCCCTCGTCCACGAGTATCTTGGCGGCCGCGAGCGTTGCGGGGACGTCCGGGAAAAGGGTTTTCTCGTCGCCGATCACCTCGAGCTTGACGAGAGGCGTGTCGAGAAGCTCTCGCCCCAGCCGCGCCGTGCGGAGCGCGTCCTCGGCCGTGTAGCAGCCGGCGGTGTTTGGAAGGAGTGTGTAGTTACCCTCGCGGAGAACCGTCATGATCGAGTCGGCCCCCGTCGCCTTCAAATCGACGCGACGCACCGCGACCGTGACGACCTCGCAGCCCGAGGCCTGCAGTGCCCCCCGAGCGGTGTCGAGGTCCGGGTACTTGCCCGTTCCCGTGAACAAACGGGATCGAAACTCGAACTTGCCGATCTTCAGGACATCTTCGGACACCTAGCCGCCTCCTACGAAATGAACCACCTCGACCCGATCGCCGTCGTTGAGCTGGGTGCTTTCGTGCTGCGCTCGCGGCACGACCTCTTCGTTCCGCTCGACCGCGACCAAGGTGTCTGCCAGCCCGAGCGAGGCCAGGAGCTGCTTCACGGTCGTGCTCTGCTCAACCTGCTGTTCTTCGCCGTTGACCACGAGTTGCATCGGCTGTGAGAGTAGGGCGGCCTTCACAACGCTGCAAGCGGGTTCGATGATGTGCGTGCTCACCGGCGGCTGATAGGCTCGGGCGCGTGAGGCGAATCGTACAGGGAGAAAACTTGGAGGTTCTCGAGACACTCCCGCGGGAGCATGCTCGGCTGATCTACATCGATCCACCCTTCAACACGGGACGCAAACAGTCACGTCAGCGGATGCAAGTGCGGGCGGCAGAGGACGGGGAGAGACAGGGGTTCGGTGGGCGACGTTACGCCGTCGAACGGCTCGACAGCCCGGCGTACGAAGACGAGTTTGACGCGTACATTCCGTTTCTGATGAGTCGCATCGAAGCGGCACTTCCGTGCCTGACTGCCGATGGGTCGCTGTTCGTGCATCTCGATTACCGGGAAGTGCACTATGTGAAAGTCGCGCTGGACCGACTCTTGGGTCGTGATTGCTTTCGCAACGAGATCATTTGGGCGTACGACTTCGGCGGACGACCAAAACGGTGGTGGCCGGCCAAGCACGACACCCTGCTTTGGTACGTCGTCGACCCCAAGCGCTATGTCTTTCAGTTCGACGAGATGGATCGAATTCCGTACATGGCGCCCGGGCTCGTGGGGAAAGAGAAGGCCGCCCGCGGCAAGACTCCGACCGACGTGTGGTGGCACACCATCGTTCCGACGAATGGCAGAGAGAAGACCGGGTACCCGACGCAGAAGCCGCTCGGCGTGCTCGAGCGGATCATCAAGGTGCACACCGAGCCCGGCGACACCGTCCTCGATTTCTTTGCCGGAAGCGGCACAACCGGCGAGGCGGCCGCGCGACACGGTCGCGGTTTCGTGCTGGTCGACGAGAGCCGAGACGCAGTAGAAACGATGCGAACGCGGCTTGCGGAGTGGCAGCCCGAGGTCGAGGTGCACGCGGTAGCTCAGCGAGGCACGAGCTCGACTTCGAACACGTGAGGCCACAGCTTGCCTGTGAGCAGGAATGTCTGCGATTCCGGCTTGTAGGCGATGCCGTTGAGGACGTCCGCGCGCCTTGCCTCGCTACGTGATAACAAGCCGCTCGCATCGATGGTGGCGGTGACACGTCCGCTCCTGCGGTCGATTCGGAGGATCTCATCACGTCGCCAGACATTCGCGTAGACGTCCGAGCCTACACACTCGAGCTCGTTGAGCTTCCGGACCGGGTGACCGTTCTTCAGTACGGTCACCTCCCCGAGCAGCGCCATTGACTCCGGGTCCCGAAACTCGAGCGTCGAGGAGCCATCGCTCATCACCAGCGCCGTTCCGTCGTAGCACAGACCCCAACCTTCGCCCGGGTATCGGAGGGTCTTGCGTTCCTCGAGGGTCGTCAGGTCCGATACGAAGGCGAGTCCTGCGCGCCACGTGAGTTGAATCAACCGATCCTCGATCCGCTCCAAACCCTCGCCAAAGAATCTCGACGGAAGCGTGCGTTGCGCCAGCACCTTGCCGTCTTCGAGCCGGACCTTGCGTATCGACGACTGTCCGTACCGGCCCGTGCTTTCGTACATGGACCCTTCGTGCCAGATGAGGCCTTGCGTAAACGCGTCCCTCGCGTGCGGGTACTTGCGAATGACGCGCAGACGAAGCTCTTCGAGCGTGTCTGCCGCTGAGGGGCGCGCGGTCTGCCCCGGCGTGATGTCTACTGGGGCCACCGTCTCTTCGGCGGGTTCGCGGAGACAGGGAGCCAGCAGGATGCCGACCGCGATGAGTCCACCGACGAACAGGCCGCCCCAGACCACGCGCGAACCCCGCTGGCCGGAGCGCTTCACCGCTTCCGTGCGGCGTCGTTGA
>QMMB01000324.1 GCA_003647035.1 Deltaproteobacteria bacterium
AGGGTGTCCGGCGAGCCTGTCGAACCCGGACGACTTCATCGACGGCGGGTCGATCGAGTAGGACGCGGAGACCATCCTGGCAGAGAGCTGTGGCACCACGGGCTGCCACGATGCCTCCCCACAGGCGCAGGCAGGGCTCGATCTCATCTCGCCGAACGTCGAAAGCCGCGTCGTGGATATCAATGCGATCGGCCTGGGCTGCGAAAGCGATGTTTTGGTCGTCGCCGGCGATGCGGACGGGAGCCACTTGCTCGACAAAGTCCTCGATCTGCCCACCATCTGCGGGCTCCAGATGCCGCTCGTGGGCATTCTCCCGCCGGACGAGATAGAGATTCTTCGACAGTGGATCATCGATTTGGGCGGTTCCGAGGGCGGAGCTTTAGACGGGGGGTAGTCGATGGGGTCGTTGCGCTTCGGCGTCCTGACAATCTGGTTGAGTGTGGTGTCGTTGCCGGTTGCGGCGTTGGCCGACGACGGCGCGGCCGCGTTGTTGCCTTTCCAAGGTCCACAGGCATCCAAAGTTCGGCAGACCGTTCAAAAAGGCCTGCGAGTTGCCGACGTTCCGATGGTGCCGCTCAAGCGGGTGACAGCGACCGTCAAGAAGACCAAGGGCTACGCGAATCAGGCGGGCAAGCTCGAAGCGAGCGTGCTCGTGCGAACGCGGATTCGGCGCGTCGAAGGCCGATGGGTTGCGAACACCGAAGTCCGTGACGCGAAGGGCCAGCGAGTCGAGAAGCTTCGGACCAGTTCTTCGAGCATTGCGCGACTGTCCAACCGCATCGTGGGTCAACTGATGAAGACGGGTCGCATGCCAGGCGCCGCCGCAGTCACGGCCGCCGAGCGTGAACAGGAACCCGCACCGCCGACCCAACCTCGGATCGTCGTCAGGCCTTTCACCGGCGCGCAAGCAGGCAAAATTCGGGGCGCTGCGGTTCGGGGGCTCCGCTCGGAACCCGTCGAGCTCTTTGCCAACAAGCAGTTCGTCGCCAAGGCTCGGAGCCTTGGTGCGAAGCTCGATGGAGATGGTGGACACATCGCGCCGGCAAGCGCTCTTGCGGTGAGCGGGCTCATCGAGGGCGACGTGCTGCACGAAGACGGAGTGTGGTCCGCGTACGTTCGTTTGGTCGACGGAGGCAGTGCTACGGTGATCAGCCAGCACTTCTACGACGCGAACACATCTGCCGCCCTAGCGAAATCCGTGCAAGCGGGCGTTGGTTCTGATTTTCGCAAAGACATCAAGAAGCTTGGCGTGGCAGTGCCGGCTACCGTCCCGATCGTCACCGCAACTGCCGTGACACCAGCTCCGGCCGAACCGACTTCGAACCAGGCGAAGGCACAGGTCAAATACAAGGCGACACGGATCAAAGAGGAACGACCCGCGGCGGTGGACATCGAGATCGCCTTTCGTTTGGTGCACCGCGACTTCAGGTACGAGGATGACCTGCGAGGCGACCTGCGCGACTACAAGCTAGGCGTCGGTCCCGGGGTGGCGACGAAGTTCCAGTACTTCCCGGGCGCTCATTTCACCGCTGGCGTCGGCGCCCAGTTCGGTATCGACTTCGAATGGGAGCGCTTGTTCAACTTCGATTCGACTCGCGCGGATGGCGCCACGTTCCCGACGGAGTCCCAGCAGTTCCTGGTCGGCTTGCGCTGGCGATACCCGACCGGGCGTTGGGAGCCATCCCTCGTCGTCGACTACGGCGTTCACAGCTTCCGGTTCGGAGTGTCCGGCCCGCCGGTGCCGGGCGAAGATAATACGGCTGGGATTCCAAGCGTGAAGTACGAGTTCTTGCGAATCGGTGCCGGCTTCCGGGTTGGTATTGGCAGCAAGGAGCAGTTCATCGTCGCCGCCAGCGCCGCGTTCCGCGGAGTCTTCTCCGTCGGTGGCATCGGCACGGTCCAGTGGTTCCCCGAGGCCAAGGCCAACGGCATGGACGCGATGCTGATCCTCGGCTACGGGCTGCCGAAAGGCTTCGAAATCCGCATCGGCGCAGACTACCGACGCTACTGGTTCGACCTGAACCCGGTGGCCCCGGATCCCCCCTACGTCGCCGGCGGGGCCCTAGACCAATATTGGGGCTTCTCGATTGGCGCCGCCTGGCGCCGCTAGGCAGAAACTGCTCGGCGAAGTACCGCTGCGCGCCTTTGCCGGGTAAGATCGACCCATGATCCGTGCCTGGGCCCTCTGTGTCGTTGCCGTGTTGGTGCTGGGTTGCCAGAGCGGGGAAGAGCCCGTTCGCGGGTCGCACATTGGCTTCGAGCCGCCGCCGGTGTATCCGCCACCGATCCCCGCCGACCCGGCGCGGCACATCCCGCCCCTCCCCCCCGACCCACCCGATCCGGACGTCGCCGAGCCCGAGGCACCCGAAGAAGAGCCGGAGCGTGACTTGAACGCCGAGCTCAGCGCTGCGCTCGGTGTCCCCACTGACTGCGTAAGTGACTTCGTTGCCGATAGCCCCACCACCATTCGAATCAGTGTGACTGCGATTGTACGGCCGACGGGTATGCTCATCGAACCATCGGCGTACGGCTCTGGTGTGTCCGCGGCCGCTCTGGGCTGCATCCGGCAACGTGTCGGCACCGTGGTGCTGAAGCCGTTGGACGACACGGTCTCGGCCGCGGCCTCCGCTGTCATCGAAATCAAATACGAACCACCGGTCATCGTCGAGTCCGATCCAGGTGTTCCCGAACCGAAACTGAAAAATGTAAAGCAGCCCCTGCCAAAGCGACCGGACATCCCGGCGTCGGGCAAGCCGATTGAGGGCGGGACCGATCGACCGATCGAAGGCGGTGCAAGCTCCGAACGCCAGATTGAAGGCCCCGAGCCAAAGCAGATCAGCGGGCCAAAGCCGCGCGCGATCGATGGGTATGAGGTGGACGAGAACGCCCAACAGTGGCGGTAGCCCCAAGGGCTGGCGCACCGGGCCTTTTCGGGCGCCGACTATGAGGTTCCCTCTTTTCTTGTCAGGCCGATTGCAATAGCCTCGGCGCTCGTGACTGATGTCGAGAGGAGTCCAGGCATGAATGGAGTTGCAAGTTTCCTTTCCGTGACGGCACTTGCCGTCGCACTCGCCATGTCCATGGCCGCGGGATGCAGCACCAGCAGCGGTACGGCTGGCGGACCCGTCTCGCGACTCATCGGCCGGGCCTTGGCCCCAGAGCCAGACAGCGACGAGACGTCCCCGCTCGCCAACCAAGTCGTCGTTTTGCTAACCTATGATGACCAGGGCAACATCGTCAGCGCGGAAGTAGGGACAACGGACGCGAACGGCCAGTTTATCGTGGACGCCGAAGCGCAAGCCGTGGTCGCCGTCGTTGTCGGTTCATTGAACGATGAGGCGAACACCGAGATTAGCGGGCTTTTCAATCCTGACGAGCCAGTAATCGAAAAAGATCTGGATGAGGCGACTTCCATCGCTTGCGCAGCCGGACTGACTGCGATCGGTGACGGCTCGATCACCGAGGAGCAGTTGAACGCGGAGCGGGTGCAAAATCTCGAAGCGGCGTCTGTGGAGTACATCCTGGCCAATCCCGATTTCGACTACTATAGCGAGACGGATCGCACCTCCGCGGTGGAGGCGGTTCGGGTCGCGACGGACGATGGCGCTCACCCAGCCGCGAGCGACGCGTTCACAGCGTAGAGGTCGCAGACGCCCCGTATGGCCCGTCTATCCCGGTCGTTCGCGTTGTGCGAACCACTTTCGGTACTTCTGCATTCGGGATTGTTGCTGCTGCGAAGCACGTCGTTTGCACGTCGCGCGCTCCTCGGAGCCTTCGGGAGCCCCCCAGCGAATCTCGGCACAGTCGTTCGGGTTGTACGCCATCTCCATGGCTTTCATTCGCTCGACTAGGTCTGCCAGCGACAGCTTCCATGCGCTACCGTCCGAACCGACGTATTCGAACGTACGCTTCGCGAGCTCCGTTTCGAGCGCAGCGCGTACCAGCCGCGCGGCCTCTTCGCGATCGGCTTCTCGAATTCCAAAGCGTCCGGGGTGCGCCGCGACAGTGGCAGGAAATGATACGACAGCGTCGATGCTGATCAGCAGTCGCATGTCGCGTGACGGAGTGGAGTAGTCCTCCCACGGGCCGCTCGTCAGGAACAGCGCTCCGCCGCGCGGCATGTCTATCGGCTCGTACTTCCGGGCTTTCATGAAGTCTTCACCGTTCTGCACCGAGCTCCGTCGCCGCTGTACCGATTCTTCGAGGGCGTCGACCAAACTGATCTGCATGCGGACCGGGTCGAGCGCGCGCGGGTTGATCATCCCCTCCATCGCCGCGTAGAAGTCAGCGGCCGGGCCCTTGTATGGGGCCTCGGACCAGCTCCGGGGTCCGCCGCTCTTCCGCAGGTCCTCATTGG
>QMMB01000325.1 GCA_003647035.1 Deltaproteobacteria bacterium
CCCCATTCGGGCAGGTCTTTTCTCCACAGCAGTTTGCCGTTGAACGCGTCACGGCAGTATACCGCCCATCTTTCCGGCATACGCTGGTCGATGAGTCCGATAAGTCCTTCATCCAGGATATAGAAGACGCGTCCGCCGCCAACGACCGCACCATCGTAGTCCTCGAGGGGGGAAGCGCGATCACGATGGGAGCCTGGCTCGCCGACATCGAGGCGCTCCTCATGGCGTGGTACCCCGGCCAAATGGGGGGTCATGCGATCGCCGACCTCCTGTTTGGCGACGCCAACCCATCTGGCAAGCTGCCGGTCACCTTTCCGACAAGTCTCGATCAACTGCCCCCGTTCGAAAACGAGCCTCCCCCCGGCAACGAACAGCCCGTGGTCACCTACGACTACTTTCACGGCTACCGGTACCTCGATCGAAACGACTCGACGCCGGAGTTCCCGTTTGGCTTTGGGCTCAGCTACACGACATTCTCCGTCGACAACCTTCGCGCCAGCCAGACCGAGGCAGCAGCTGACGACGTCGTGCTGTTCAGCGTCGACGTCACGAACACCGGTTCGACGGCCGGCGCGGAGGTCGTTCAGCTCTACGTGAGCTACCCCGGCTCTGCGGTGGAGCGCGCGGACCGAGAGCTCAAGGGCTTTGCCAAGGTGATGCTCGAGCCGGGCGCAACTCAAACGGTGGAGATTGCCATCCCGGTCAACGATTTGGCGTACTACGACGTGTCCGACGCGGCGTGGGCGCTCGAAGGGCTGGAGCATGAAGTGCATGTCGGCACCTCGTCGAGGGACTTGCCTTTGTCGACGACCCTCAGCGTGACCGCCGAGCGCCCTGTATCGGTGTACTGAGGATGCGTATGCTGATTTGGATACTCACGACGGTTGCCCTGATGCTGACCAGCTCGGCCGGCACTGCGTTTGCGGAGGATGGTTTCAAGAGCGTCGACTTTCCCACGGCAGGGGGCATCCAAGGCCGAGCCGACGTGTACGCGACCAAGAACAAGTCCGCGACGCTGATCCTACTCTTTCATCAGGCCGGCTGGAGCCGCGGGGAGTATCGCGAGATCGCGCCCAAGCTCGTCAAGGCCGGATATCGGGTGATGGCGGTCGACCAGCGCTCGGGTGGCGGGGTCAATGGTATTCAAAACGAAACCCACCACCGAGCCACCCGGATGGGTTTGGCTCGGAGTTACCTCGACGCGTACGTGGACATGACGGCCGCGCTGGCCTACGCGCGCAAGGAGCTCAAAGCGAGACGCATCGTCGTCTGGGGCAGCTCCTATTCGTCGTCGTTGGTCTTTCGCTTGGCGGCCGAGCACCCACAAGACGTCGTCGGCGTCATGGCTTTCTCCCCGGGTGAATACTTCAAGAAAAAGGGCGCGAACTACATCGAAGCCTTCGCCAAGCGCGTGAAGCTGCCCGTCTTCGTCACTTCGTCCAAGAAGGAGCGGGAAGTGGTGAAACCGATCTTCGACGCCTCCCCGGCCAAGAAGAAGATCCTCTTCACGCCAGCATCCGGGGGTCAGCACGGCTCGCGCGCGCTCTGGAACAAGTGGGGGGACCACGATGTCTACTGGGCATCGGTGAACGGGTTCCTCAAGGCGTACCTTCCTGCCGCGCCGCCAGAATAGGGGGCCCGTTGGAAACCACCGGAGGCTGGGCTAAAAGAGGCCTGTGAGCGCGACCCCCGGCCATCGTGTCCCGGACTTGGGACGAGCACGCGTTGCCGGGCGGGAGCTCGGCGGGGAGATCGACATGGCGGGCCAGCTACGCCCATACGAGGGTCAGCGCTGGCGGCCGGGCGACACACCGCGTCCCACTCTGCAGCTCGACGACGTATCCGGGATTCCGTTTCTCGTCGATGTCGCGGGGGTCCAGGAGTACCAGCATCGCGGCCGGCTTCGTGCCGCGGATCACGACGTCTACGTAACTGTCACGCCCGAAGCTGGCGGCTATGAACCGTACTGCCGTGACACACTGCATATGGGTGCGCCCGAACACTTGGTGGCCGATCCGATTGGGCCCCCGATTGCGGTAGCTCGCGCTTGCACCGCGGGCGACACACACACGCGCCTGGTCGAAGTCGCAAGAGATGCAGGAGGCATGACGGTTCATCCGTACATGGGCATCGAAGATGTGTGGGAGCTCGCGGCAATGCTCAGCGTGGACAGTCGCACCCCGGTGCGCGTGATCTCGCCGCCGCCACCCGTCACGTGGATCGCGAACGACAAAGCATTGTTCGACGAGCTGGTCGCGCGCGTGCTTGGGCGCGAGGCTCTGGTCGAAACGCGAATTTCACGAGACGCGGCCGCAATCGAAACCGATCTGCGCATGATGTCGCAGCGGCACAATCGGGTTGGACTGAAACGGACGAGGTGTGCATCCGCAATGGGGAACGCCGTGTTCGCGTCGTGCGACGTGCATGCGGAGGTTGACGCGGCGGACGCGGTGCAGGAGTTCCTACGTCGTACCGAGTGGCCGGTCGGTGAAGAGGTGCTGACTGTCGCTTGGCTCGATACCGACCTGTCGCCTTCGACACAACTCTGGATCCCACCGCTTGACTCAGGCGAGCCGCGCCTCGATGGCATCTACGAACAGATCTTGAAGGGCGAAGAGAAGGTGTTCGTCGGCAGCCGCCCCTCTACGCTACCCGATGCGGTGAATCAGGAGCTTGCGACGGGCGCGCTTTTGGTTGCGGCCGCGCTGCAAGAGCTTGGATATGTTGGCCGCTGCTCGTTCGACCACTTGGTGACGGGCGACCCCAAGGGCGAGTTCGACGTCGTGTTCACAGAGTGCAACGGGCGCTGGGGAGGGACCAGCACACCGATGAGTCTGCTCGATCGGCTCCTGCATGGACCCCGCCCGGCGTATCGCGCTCAGGACCTCGTGTTCCCCGAGCTCATCGGAGCGAGCTTGACTGACCTCCTCGAGCTCGCGGGGGAGCTAGTGTTCCATGCCGAGAGCGGACAGGGCCGATTCATCTTCTACAACATCGGTCCCCTGCACGGACATGGAAAATTCGACGTCATCTCGATCGGCGAGGACCAGGACGACGCGGAGCGAGGCGTGCTGGAGATCCTTCCGACGCGGCTCGGCTTGTGAATCGCGCTTGCGGAGGCAACGCCTCTCTGCCTATGTTCCCCACATGAGCACTACCGGCCTTTCCGAATCGCGAGTCCGTTTGATTCGCCTGGTCTTCTTTTTCTTTGCCGCATCTTCCTTCGTTCTAGGGGCATGGATGATGGCTGACCCGGCGTCGGCCTGGCGCGTGATGGGTGTAGACGTCGGGGCGGACCCTTTCGTGCAGGCTTTGTACGGAGGCGCGATCATGGGCGAAGGCGCAATGTTTGCGCTCGGCGCCGTGTGGCCGGTCCGCTACCTCGTGTTCCTCCAGTACCTGGTCATCTACAAGACGCTGGCGTGCATCGCGGGAATTATGGTGCTTCTGAGGATGGAGTCGGCGCCGATCGGGGGATGGCTCGTGATCGGTGGATGGGCGTTCGCGGGCTTGGTATCGGCGGTAGTCTTCCCTTGGGGACAGTGGCGAAGCGTGGAGAGCTGGTACGGCGCCGCGGAGTGAACGGTCGGGCCCTTGGTGCTAAGGTCAGCATCTAATGTGGGAATGGCTGCGTGAAATCTACACCGAGCCGCTCTTCTGGTTGTTTCCGGTAGCGGGCACCGTCATCGGCATCGCCGCCTTCCTCGCATTTGCCGTGCCCTTCACGCTGCTCGCATGGAAGCAGCCCGCGTGGGCGGAGCCCTACCGCATCCAGGCCCGCAAAACCGGCCGGCGATCGATCGTCAAGGAAGCTTCCTGGCACGTCGTGCGTAACAACGCGGCCATGGCCGCCGCCACGCTCGCCGCATGGCCGTTGCTGCGCCTCTCAAACGTGCACGCGGGCCCCCTACCGGCTTGGTGGATCATCGTCTTGCAACTCTTGTTCTTCGTCGTGCTCGATGACTTCCTGTTCTACTGGATGCACCGCGGCCTCCATGAGAGCCGTTGGCTCTTCAAGAAAGTGCACTCGACGCATCACCGCGTCATGACTCCGTGGGCGATCACCGGGAACTACATGCACCCGCTCGAGTACGTTCTTACGGGGACGGTCATGTTGATCGGCCCGCTTCTCGTCGGCGCCCACATCGTGACGCTGTACATCTGGATCGTGATGCGCCAGTGGGAGGCCGCCGAAGGCCCCGCCGGCTACGCCTTCCCCTGGGGCCCCACCCACCTCATCCCCTTCAGCGACGGCGCCACCCACCACGACTTCCACCACGCAAAGGTCAAAGGCAACTACGCCGGCTTCTTCCCCTGGACGGATGCGGCCTTCGGAACCTTGTGCG
>QMMB01000326.1 GCA_003647035.1 Deltaproteobacteria bacterium
ATCGCCCACCGAAGCGCATTCGCGGACACTCAGCCCGAGGTTTTTCGGCGTGTGATGGAGGTCAACCTGTTCGGTGCTCTGCATTGTACGCAAGCTTGCATGGACGACCTCGTGGCAAATCGCGGACTCATCATCGCGGTCTCGAGCATCGCTGGGTTGGCGCCGCTCTACGGGCGCAGCGGGTACGCGGCCTCAAAGCATGCCATGCACGGCCTTTTCGAGAGCCTCGGCGCCGAGGTGGCCGACAAAGGCGTCGGTGTGCTGATGGTTTGCCCTTCATTCGTCGACTCGGGAATCGAAGCATCGGCACTTGGTGCGGACGGCAAACGCATCGACCGGCCACGCTCAAAAATAGGACGACTCGGTGCTCCCGACGACGTGGCCGTAGAAGTATTGAAGGCGGCGCGGTCCGGACGCAGGCGCCTCGTGCTCACTCCGCTTGGCAAAACCAGCGCGCTCCTATCGAGCCTTGCGCCCGGCCTTTATGAGCGCCTCATGATCCGCAAACTGCGCTCGGAGCTCGACGAAAGCTGACAGCTCCCCGGCGAGTATTACTTCAACCCTGATCCTGCTAACTCTCACCGATGACCCACGAACCACCGTCCCCGCCATTCGAAACCGCCGACGAGCTCATCGCTGTGTTTCGCGAGCACGTCGCGCCCAACAAGCTCGCGTACTACCAGCGCATGGGCCTTCAGATGGTGATGGGGCGGCGTGACGGCATTTGGTTCGAGGATGCTTACACGAAGCTTCGGCTCATCAACTGCCATGGCAACGGTGGCGTCTTCGGCCTTGGGCACTGCAATCCTCGGGTGACCGCTGCTGTTTGCGATGCGCTTGGCAAGCTCGACATCGGCAATCATCACTTCATGTCTTCCGAGCGAGCGCAGCTTGCCGCGCGTTTGTCCGCAACGATGGACGATGCGCTTCCCCGAGTCGTATTCGGCGTGTCCGGCGGCGAGGCGGTCGACGTTGCGATCAAGGCCGCGCGAGGTGCCACCGGTCGTCTCGCGATCGTTTCCGTTCAAGGCGGCTACCACGGTCACACAGGTCTTGCCTTGGCGGCAGGTGACGCTGCTTTCCGCGATCCGTTTGGACCGAACCTCCCCGGCTTCGTCCAGGTGCCATTCAACGATGTCGGCGCGATGGACGCTGCGATCGACGGCCAGACTGCTGGAGTCCTTCTCGAAGCGATTCCCGCAACCTTGGGCATGCCGATTCCGGCGCCGGGCTACTTTTCGGCGATTCGCAAGCTTTGCGATGACCGAGGCGTGATGCTCCTCGTTGACGAGGTGCAGACGGGACTCGGCCGCACGGGGCGCTGGTGGGGCATCCAGCACGAAGACGTGATTCCAGATGCCATCATCGCCGGCAAAGGGCTCTCCGGGGGCATCTATCCGATCACTGCGACGCTGCTGACACGTCAGATGCACGAAGTCCTCGATTCGGAAGCAAACCCGTTCGTTCACATCTCGACCTTTGGAGGCTCAGAGCTCGGATGTGTTGCGGCGCAAGCGGTGCTCGACATCGTCGGCGAGCCTGGGTTTCTCGATCATGTGGAAGCTCTGTCCGAGCGATTCGCAGACGCGTTCGACCCGCTTCCGTTCGAGCTTCGGCGCCGGGGTCTTTTCATGGGCTTACGATTCAGCAGTGAGATGGATGCCATCGGGGCGCTCTTGCGCATCATGCAGCAAGGCGTCTTCTGTTTTCCTTCTGGCAACGATCGTAGCGTGCTTCAGTTCTTGCCTCCCTTGATTCTCACGGACGACGAAGCCGAGGATCTGATCGGCCGCATGACCAAGGCCTTTGCGTGACCTCGCTGGTTACGACGTCCGAGATCGAGGCCCTCGAGCAACGGCTTGATGAGGCCTTGCGCACCGGTGACACGACGAACCTCGACGTCATCGGTTACGGCGAGGTCACCCTCGCGGTGAAGTTGGCGACGCCGAAGGGCGATTTAGCGTGCAAGCGGCTGGTTCCGTTCTCGACGCGCGACGCGGCGGAGCACACGGCGGCTCTCATTGCATCGTATATCGAGCAGCTCACCGCCTGCGGGGTCGACGTCGTCGAGACGGAAACACCGATCTTGGAACGGCCCGACGGCCATGTGGTCTATTGCGTGCAACCGCTCCTGACCCCCGAAACGCTGGGCCCAGATTTCCTGCGAGGCAAAACCGCCGAAGAGGCTGCCCCCCACGTACGGCGAATCTTCGAGCTCATCCGAGCCTCGGTGACACCATCGCTCGCCCCGGACGGGCAACTGTCGAACTGGGCGATCGAAGGTGAGCGTCTTCGTTACCTCGATGTCGGAACGCCGTTCCTCCGTGACGAAGCGGGCAACGACTTGTTCGACTTCACCGAACAGACCCGGGCTCTACCGGGCCCGGTGCGCCTGATCGTGAATCGCCTTCTCCTGCGCGGGATCCTCGACAACTATCATTGTGTCCGCGGACAGGCGCTAGATTTTCTCGGCAACCTCATCAAGGAAGGCCTTGGCGAGATTTTTCCGCCCCTGATTCCGATCGCCAACGAGGTCTTTGCTCTGACGCCCGAGATCACGGAGCAAGAGGTACGCGCCCACTACAAGAGCGACGCGCAGACATACGCGTTCGTGCAAGTCGCGCGTCGCACCGACCGCTGGGTCTACCAGAACATCCTGCGCAGGCCGTATCGCTACTTGCTTCCGCCGAAGATCGATCGCTACGGCTAACGCTCCTCACGAGCCTCGACTGCAAAGGGCTCAGATGTCAACGTCAGTCCGGTTGTGCTCCCTGTTGACCCCAGCGCGCCGCGATCGCCGCCGATTCCGACGTCCATCGACGTGCTCTATCGTGATGACGCCGTGGTGGTCGTCGACAAGCCGTCCGGGCTGTCGGTGCATCGAGGTGACGACCAGAGCTCGACCTTCGCGCTCAATCTTACGCGCGACGCGATCGGGCAATGGGTATACCCCGTGCACCGGCTCGATCGCGCGACCAGCGGCGTGCTTGTGTTCGCTCTTTCCTCGGAGCATGCCCGGACACTTCACGATTCCTTCCGTACTCGTACGGTGAGCAAGACCTACCTCGCGCTGGTCCGCGGCTCGCCCCCTCCACGCGGAGTGATCGACAGCCCGATGGCTAAACGTGAGGGTGGTCCAGACGTAGAATCGGTGACCGAATACGAGACGCTCCTCTTCGTGTCCGATGTGCGGCTCGCGCTCGTCGAGGTGCGTCCGCGAACTGGGCGTCGTCATCAGATACGTCGCCACCTACGGCGCATCGATCATCCGATTGCTGGGGACGTGAACTACGGAAACGGTGCCGACAACCGTCGTTATCGCGCTGAGCTCGGTCTCTACCGGCTGGCTCTCCACGCGCAACGGCTGTCGTTCCTGCACCCCACGAGCGGCGAACGCGTCACGTTCGAGAGTGCCGTCCCCGAGGACCTCGCTGGCCCACTGCGACGCATCGGCGTCTCGTCGACGGCCTATTCTCCAAGATAGATCGCCAGCCCCAAGTCGTCGTAGTAGGCTGCCTGCGGCATGCGTGTGGTGCGGGCAGTCTTCTACGTCGAGGTGATCACCAACCTCGGCAGCGCGATCTTTGCGCTCCTCTTTCCCGCCGCGTTTCTCGGTCAGTTCACCTCCGAGCCGCTTCCGGTCGCTGCCGTCGAGTTCGGGCGCTGGTACGCGGTGCTGTTAGTCGTCTTGTCGTTGGTCTTGTGGGTTGCGCTGCGCGAGGGCACCGATCGATTCCTGAGGCCCGTGATCGCGGCCTACTTCCTCGGGGACGCGCTCCAGGTCGCCGTTGCGATCCGTCTTGGTTTGGCCACGGGCGCCTTCACGTTCGCGATCCACGCCGCCATGTGGACCTCGGTCCTCTACGCCTGCGCGCGAATCTACTACCTCGTCGGTAGCCGCCCTCGCTGATCTTGGCACTGCGCTGGCGTCACACCTACGAAACGGATGACGAGTGGAGGTAGTGCGGCGCCGCGCACGGTCCATCTCGTCATCCGATCGGATTAACGCCTTAGAGTCCGAAGAACGAGCAAGCAGTACTTTCGAGGCAGAACTGCTCACCGTAGACGTTGCAGCAAACGAAGTTCACTCCCGCAACAGAGGGGCATTGACTGTCGTTCGTGCAGTCTAGCCCGATCACATCGTCGATGTCGTCGAAGTCACCTGGGTCGATGGTGCTGGGTTGCGTGCAAATCGCAACGGCGTCGCTGCCGCTGCAGTCCTGGAGGCTTTGCTGCTCTTCGCTATTCAGCGCTATCGTTTCTCCGTTCGAGCAGACGATTTCGAAGTCAGAGCCGCCGCCAATGGGCCGAATCTCAAATTCCTCGTTATCGCTCGTTTCA
>QMMB01000327.1 GCA_003647035.1 Deltaproteobacteria bacterium
GGTTCTTCGTTCGTCAAGGTGCTCAAAGCGTGGAGTCGCACACTGCAAAAAGAGACCGAAGGCCGGGTCGAGCTTCGCGTCTTTTCGGGGGGTAGCGAGGGCAGCGACCGCGACCTCGTCAAGAGGATCAAGACCGGCAAGCTGGACGCAGCCGGCGTAGCGACCACCGGGTTGAGCATGGTCGCGCCCGAGCTTCAGGTGCTCACGGCTCCTGGGCTCCTCACCGACGACGCGCAACTCGATCGCGTCCGCGAGAAGCTCGACGCCAAGCTTCAGAAGTTGATCGAGGACGGCGGCTTCAAGCTACTCGCGTGGGGAGACGGCGGGAAGAACCGCGTGTTCTCGGCGACCGAGTTCGGCGCGCCTGCTGACCTCTCCGCAAAGCCCGGATGGGCTGGCAAAGACAACGCGGTCGCTCTCGCGTACGTCACGGCACTCGGCACCAACCCCGTGCGCGTCGGGGCCTCCGGTGTGTTTCCTGGGCTCAAGGACGGCACCCTCGAGGTGGTGCCCGCGTCCGCGATGGCTGCGGTCGCGTTCCAGTGGTACACGAGACTCAAGTACGTTACCTCGACCAACTTCAACATCATCGTCGGCGGCTCGATCATCAGTAAGAAGAAATTCAACGAGCTCAGCAAGGCCGACCAAAAGACGCTAGTCGACACTGCCAAACGTGCGGCGTCGAGGCTCGACCAGATTGTCGGGCGAGACGACGCCCGCGCCTATACGACCCTGCTTGGGCGGGGCATCACCGAAGTGGACACCAGCGCGAATCAGGCGGCTTGGGACGCGGCCGCCAAGAAAGCCCGCGAGCAGCTGGCCCAGCGCGGGGTCTACAGCAAGAGCCTGCTGAAAGCCGTAGAAGCTGCCGCCAAGGCTCTATAGACTCCGCGCCGGTGACTGCTGAATGCATTTTGGCGATCGATCTGGGGACTAGCGGCCCCAAGGTCGCGCTCGTCACCGTAGAAGGCGAAGTGCTGGCCTCCGAAGTCGAGTCCACGCAACTGTACTTGATGGACGGCGGCGGCGCAGAGCAGGACCCCGACGATTGGTGGCGCGCGATCACGACCGCTGCGCGGCGGATCACGGATCGCGAGCTCGTACCCAAAGAGCGGATCATCGCAGTGGCGGTCACGTCGCAGTGGGCGGGGACGGTTCCCGTCGACAAGGACGGCAAGGCGCTCCGCAGGGCGATCATCTGGTTGGATTCGCGCGGCGCGAAGTACGTGCCGGAAGTAGCCGGAGGACTGATTCGGATTCAAGGGTACGGCGCACTGAAGCTCGAAAGCTGGATTCGGAAGACCGGCGGCGTCCCGAGCCTGGCCGGCAAAGAGCCGGTGGCTCACATCTTGTTTCTTCGGCATGAGGAGCCGGATATCTACGAAGCTGCGTACAAGTTCATGGAGCCGAAGGACTATCTAAACCTACGGCTAACCGGGAAATTCCTTGCAACCACCGACTCGATTGCGCTGCACTGGGTGACGAACAACCGCGATATCAACAACGTCCGTTATGATGATCAGCTTCTCGCACAGAGCACGCTGCCCCGCGAGAAGCTCCCGGACCTCACACGGGCTGTCGACGTCATCGGAACGCTCACACCCACGGCTGCCGTCGATCTCGGACTGGACGAGAACACGCAGGTCGTCGGTGGCACCCCCGACGTGCCGGCTGCGGCGGTGGGCTCGGGCGCCGTCGGGGACTTCGAGGGCCATCTCTACGTCGGGACCTCGTCGTGGTTGACCTGCCACGTGCCCTTCAAGAAGACCGACTTGATCCACAACATGGCGTCCCTCCCTTCGGCGTTGCCGGGCCGTTACTTCGTGGGAAACGAGCAGGAGACCGCCGGCGCGTGTATGGCATGGCTGCGAGACAGCATCTTTTGCCGCGACGATGCTCTCGACCCGGGGCTACCGCCGGAAAACGCGTTTGAACGCTTCGGGGAGCTGGTGTGCGGTGTGCCCGCTGGAAGTGACAAGGTGATCTTCACCCCGTGGCTGTACGGCGAGCATACCCCGATAGCCGACCCGTACCTGCGAGCCGCGTTCTCGAACGTCTCGTTGCGAACGACTCGCGCGCACATGATCCGGGCAGTGATGGAAGGCGTCGCGTACAACACGCGATGGCTCATGAGTGGAGTGGAATCGTTCATCGGTCGCGAGTTCGAGGCGATCCGGTTCATCGGCGGCGGAGCGACGTCGGAGCCATGGTGTCAGATCTTCGCGGACGTGCTCGACCGCCCGATCGACCAGGTCGCCGACCCGCTTTCGGCCAATGTCCGGGGCGCCGCGTTCGTCGCCGCCGTCGGGCTTGGAAAGCTCCAAGTCGAGGACATTCCCTCGCGCGTCCCCATCGAGAAGCGCTACACGCCGAACCCGGACCATCAGGAGATCTACGAAGAGCTCTTCAAAGCCTTCCTGAGCATCCACAAGAACAACGAGGCGATGTACACCCGCCTGAACAAGTAGCTGCCGCGCCGAGGCTAGCCGCCCTAGCCCGGTTGCGGTACGGAGCACCCATGGACATCAAAGACCTGGCGAACGTCAAGCTCGGGCCGCTGGAGCCACTGGTCGCGCGCATCTACCGCTACGCAAAACGCTTGCCAATCGTCAAAGAGAGGCTCGAAGCGGAGTACGCGCCGATCATGGAAGAGCTCCGGAAGTCGTCAAAGCCCTACGCGGGCGAGGTCGAAAGCTACGCCGCGCTCCCCTCCGACGGCAAAGCCCGCACGGAGATTCTGGCGGAAATCCGAGAGCTCGACCGCCGGGAGACCGGCCGCTGGAAAGACGGTTACGTGTCGGGTGCAGTCTACCACGGTGACCCGGAACACATCGCGTTTCTCAATGAGGCGTACGCGATTGCCTCTCAAACCAATCCGCTGCATTCCGACCTGTGGCCGAGCATCGCGAAGTACGAAGCCGAAATCGTCTCGATGACGGCCAACATGCTCGGTGCACAGCGGGCAGTAGACGCGCAAGTTTGTGGGGCGGTGTCGAGTGGCGGCACCGAGAGCATCATGCTCGCGATGCGCAGCTACCGTGATTGGGCGCGCGACACCAAGGGGATCACCTCGCCGGAGCTGGTCGTCCCAACCACCGCACACGCCGCCTTCGACAAGTCGGCCCAGTACTTCGGCATCAAGCTAGTGAAGGTGCCCGTGGGCCCCGATTGCCGCGCCGATGTGGCGGCTACCAAGAAGGCGATCAACCGACACACCATTTGTGTCGTAGGGTCGGCGATCGCGTTCCCACACGGGGTGATCGACCCGATCGAAGAGTTGTCCGAGCTCGCTCGCAAACGCGGCGTCGGCTTTCACACCGACGCGTGCCTGGGCGGATTCATCCTACCGTGGGCCGAAAAGCTCGGGTACGATATTCCCGCATTCGACTTTCGGTTGCCCGGCGTGACCTCGATGTCTGCCGACACCCACAAATACGGATACGCCGCGAAGGGCACGAGCGTGGTGCTCTATCGCAACTACGAGCTGCGGCACTACCAGTACTACAAAGTCGCCGACTGGCCCGGAGGTCTCTATTTCTCGCCCACGTTCGCGGGGAGCCGGCCGGGGGCGCTCAGCGCCGCGTGTTGGGCAGCGATGATCTCGATGGGTGAGAGCGGTTATCTCGACGCGAGCCGCCGCATCTTGGAAACCGGCGCGAAGATCCGTGAAGGTGTCCGCGCGATCCCGGAGCTCAAAGTCCTGGGCGACCCGCTGTGGGTTATCGCATTCGGCTCCGACGACCTCGACATCTATCGCATCATGGACGTCATGACGAAGCGCGGCTGGAACCTCAACGGCTTACACAAGCCGCCAGCCGTTCACATCGCGGTCACTTTGCGGCACACGCAAGCAGAAGTCGCCGAACGCTTCCTCGACGATCTGCGCGCCGCAGTGGAGCACACGAGGGCCCACCCCGACGAGGAAGGAGGCATGGCCCCGGTCTACGGCATGGCCAGCACGGTTCCCATCCAAGGCGTAGTGACGGACCTCCTCGAGCGCTACCTCGACGTCCTCTACGAAGTCTGATGTTCGAACTCTACCAATCCACTGATCCGCTGACGACTGCCCTTTGGGTGGCGGGCGGGTTGGCTCTGCTTTGCTGGGTGCTGTCGCTCATCACGAAGGAGTATTCGTGGGTCGATCGCTTGTGGTCGATCACCCCGCCACTCTTCGCGCTGCACTTCGCCGGGCATGTCGGGTTCAGCGACGCACGACTGAATCTCATGGCAGGGCTCGCCGTCCTGTGGGGCGCGCGCCTCACCTACAACTTCGCGCGCACGGGGGGCTACAAACCGGGCGGGGAGGACTATCGCTGGGAAGAAATCCAAGAGAA
>QMMB01000328.1 GCA_003647035.1 Deltaproteobacteria bacterium
ATCCTTGACGCGCCGAAACGCCCTTTTTCCGTCAATCGCAATATTGGGCCGTCGGCGCAGCGCTTCACCCTCGACCGTCGCAATGAAGCGCCCCATCCCGCGGTACTGCTCGCGCGATGAAACCGGATCGATTCGCAGATACCGGCTGTCGCCGATGATGCGTGTATGCATCGACGGATCAGCGACCCCATCGACGATGCGGATCACCTCACCGGTATCGAAGTGCAAATAGCTATGTACCTCGGGTGCGTTGTTTTCAAATGCGTCTTCGAGTGCCTCCCACGCTACCGGTACATCTAATTCTTCTTGGTCCTGTTTGTCTTGTTTGTCTTGTCTGTCTTGCCCGACATCATTCTCGTTCATGTTATTCCTATCTCACTTCGCGCCCGCCGGACCGCGTCGCGCCATCGCCTCAAGTGCACCTCACGTTCGAGTTGGGTAACCTGAGACTCAAAGCTACGTTCGATACGGTAAGCATCCACAATCGATCTAAGACCATCGAATACGCCAACGGCCATGCCAGCTAAGTAAGCAGCTCCTAAAGCAGTCGTCTCGACATTCTCGGGACGGTCGATCGTCACCCCGAGCATATCGGCTTCAAATTGCATGAGTAAGTCATTGCGGGCCGCGCCACCGTCGACCCTCAAACGCGTTATAGGCCGATCGGCGTCCGCCTGCATCGCATCCACCAGATCGACGATTTGAAACGCTATTCCCTCGAGGGTCGCACGCGCCAAGTGCGCTGCCGTCGTATCCCTCGTAAGCCCATAAATGAGGCCCCGCGCATGAGGGTCCCAATACGGTGCCCCCAACCCGGTCAATGCGGGCACGAAGACGACGTCCCCCGTCGCGTCGACCTCCCTGGCCTTGGCCTCGATCTCGTCGGAAGAATCGATGAGCCCCAGGCCGTCGCGGAGCCATTGGACCGCTGCCCCCGCGATGAACGCGCTGCCCTCGAGGGCGTACACCGTTTCGTCGCCGAGGCGCCACGCGATCGTGGTGAGGAGCCCGTTCTTGGAGTGCACGGGAGTCGTTCCCGTGTTCATGAGCAGGAACGCACCCGTGCCATACGTACACTTGGCGTCCCCGACTTCGAAGCATGTCTGACCAAACAGGGCGGCCTGTTGATCGCCCGCCATCCCGGCAATGGGGATCCCATCAGGCAGGCCCGGGACCCCAGAAGTGTGCGAATACACCTCGGAACAGCTCCGAACTTCGGGCAGCAAGGCCATGGGAACGTGCAGCTCGGCGGCTAGCTCCTCGTCCCACTGTCCTTTGACAATGTCATACATCAGCGTCCGCGAGGCGTTGCTCGCGTCCGTCACGTGCGCCTGGCCGCCCGAGAGCCGGTACACCAGCCACGAATCGATCGTTCCGAAAGCGAGCTCGCCTTTTTCAGCCCGTGACCGCGCCCCGTCGACGTGGTCGAGGAGCCATTCGAGCTTGGTTCCAGCCAGGTACGGATCGAGCACCAGACCCGTGCGCTGGCGGAACATCTCTTCCTTGCCAGCGTCCTTGAGCTCCTGGCACCGGTCAGCCGTACGGCGATCCTGCCAGACGATCGCATTATGGATCGCCTTGCCACTGCTTCGGTCCCACAAGACGGTGGTTTCACGTTGATTGGTGATGCCGATGCCCAGGCAATCGGTGGCCGCGACGCCCGCCTTTTCGAGCGCGTCGCGAACCGCATCGTGAACACTCTTCCAGATGTCCTCGAGGTCGTGCTCGACCCATCCGGGCTTGGGGAAATGCTGCGGAAACTCGTGATTGGCGCGCGCCAAGACCTGCCCACTGGGAGACAAAAGCATCGCGGTGGAACCCGTGGTTCCCTGATCGATCGACAAAAGAAAGCCCGACATCCGAACAGCTACGGTACGAAGCCTCGGGAGCAAAGTAAAGCGACTACTCGCGAGCGCGCATCCAGGCCTGAAACCGCGGCCAAGCTTCGCCGAGACGCGCCTGAAGCACGGAGCCAACCGCCTCCAAATGGTCGTCGTTCGCGCCGAGCTCTCGCGCCCGTTCGTTGCAGACCATCGCGGCCAGGCTCTGGTCGCGGGCGCTCAACGATTCCGCCAGAAGCGGCAACGCGTCGCGCTCCTCCGCACCAAGGTGAATCGCCCGCCGCAACAGCCCGATCGCCTCGCCGTGCTTTGCGCCGGCGACCGAGGCGCGCCCCAACGCGAGATACAGGGCTCCGGCCTTTCCCGAGTCGCCGGCCCACTGAATGCCGAGACGCAACACTTCGTTGGCGGCGTCGAGCTCGCCCATGTTCGCGTACGCCGTGCCGAGCAGGTCCAAGCTGACCGACAAGCGCCCGCGGATCTCCTCGCTGAGGGTCTCTGACTCCCCCGTCCGCAGAAGCATCGAAATCGGGTTCAACCAGGGATTGAGCATGGCGACCGTGGCGCTCCAGTTGCCCTTCGCGTTGGCATCTTCGGCCTGGTCCACAACCGCAAGGTCGATCGCGTTGCCTTCCTGCCGGTCGAGCCCAAGCTCGGACCGTACACGCTCGTCGAGCACCTCTCTGAAATCGTCGAGCGCCAAAACATGGCGGAGGTCGTTGAATTGGAGCGTGAGCTCGGAGAGGCCGAGATCGTGTCGAAGCTCGATCGGCTCCACCTCGAACAAGGACGCCTCTAGCATGTAGCGCCCACCAATGTGCGCCTGAAGCGCCTCGGCGTCGGCGTCGTCGGGCAGGCCCTCGCTCTCGAGCGCGGTCAGCAGGAACTGTCCGATCGTCTCACGGAATTCCGACAGCGGCACTTGCCGGACGGTGGGGTCCTGGCCAATCGAAAATTCGACCGTCGTCAGGTCCGACGCGTGAGGATTGGCGGTAAGACTGTTGATGCGCGCGCCCGCAATGAGGGCGAGCCCCAGTGTACTGCGGCCGATGATCTCACACGCCTTCTCGAAGTCCTTGGACTGCGCGAGCACCTCCTCGAACCAACCGTCGGGATGCGCGTCCGACAGACTGTAGACCCGAGCGGCGCCCTCCGTCACTTCAGGCCTCGCCGCTGAGCTTGCGACGGTACCAGTCGATGGTGGAGAGCAGGCCCTGTTCGAGCTCTACCTGTGCCCGGAAGCCCAAGAGCTTCTCGGCCTTCTTCACGTCTGGAATGCGAAGCTCGACGTCCGGGAAGTCCCACTCGACGAATTCGATTGGGGATTTGCTCTCGGTGAGGCGGACGATCAGCTGTGCCAGTTGGTAGATCGTGACGGTGCTTCGCGGATTTCCGATGTTGAAGCTCTCGCCGACTGCCTCGTCGCGTTCCATCACAAGCAAAATCGCCTCGATGATGTCGTCGATGTAGCACCACGAACGGATCTGATCGCCTTCGTTGTGAATGAGCAGTTTCTCACCCTGCAGAGCTCGGACGACGAACGCGTGCACCGCACCTTCGCCGACCTGCCCCGGTCCGTAGATGTTGAACGGGCGAATCGAAACGGTCGGGAGGTTGAACTGCTTCCAATAATTGTGCGCGAGATGCTCGGTGGCGAGCTTGCTGACGGCATACGTCCATCGGGCTTCGCCGACCGCACCGAGACTGGTTACATCAGCCTCCCGGACGCGAAACGCATATGAACCGAACACCTCACTGGTGGAGAAATCGAGGACCCGCTTGATGCCGGTGCAATCGTTGGCTGCGCGAAGGACGTTCATCGTGCCCTCCAGCGAGATCTCCATCGTCATGACCGGGTTCTTCAAGACCGTGTCGACCCCTGCGATCGACGCCATGTGGATCACGTAGTCGCAGCCGGTGACCGCCCTGCGAACAGCGGTCATGTCCCGAACGTCGCCGACGACGAGCTCGATGTTCGGATGGCGGTCGAGCCCGGCCTTCGAGAGCGCGTTTCGCCGGAGGATATCGAGCACCCGGATGTGGTTGTCCTCGGCCAATCGCGCAGCCAGCGCGGTCCCGATGAACCCTGCACCCCCGGTCAGCAGGATGTGTGCCCCCTTCAACATGATTGCCAGCTAGCACGATCGGAAGTCAGAAGTCGAGAAACGTCAGTCCCTTTACAGGGGGCTGTGCGCGTGGGATCGTGGCCTTGCGAGGGGAGCATGGGGATCTTTCAGACGGTGGCCGGCACAAAGTCGGCGCTCGAGCGCGGGTAACGGGTCATCGCTTTGGAACGTTTCGTCCTCTGGCACAGGATCCTCCCTCCCGCCTTCGAAGAAGAGGAGACCACAGCTGCGGCCGGACAGTGGGCGCGGTATGTCACCAACGAAGTGCAGGCCGGGGGGGGCGAGGTGATCTCGTCGCTGGCAGGCACCGTCGTCGCGAACTTCGCTCTTCACGAGCTCAAGACCGCTATCAACATGACC
>QMMB01000329.1 GCA_003647035.1 Deltaproteobacteria bacterium
TCAGCGGCCTGCGGAGCCGCATGACGCCGGTATGACGGGGCCCCAGTGCATTCCGCTCGACCTGGTTGCCGGTGAAGCGGTAGGGGGGAAAGCGGAAGGACTCGTCCGCTTGCTGGGCTATGGATTCGATGTGCCGTCGGGCTTCGTCGTCGTTGGGGCGACGCCCGGAGACCTACCCGACGACCTCGACGAGCACTACCAACGCATCGGCGCTGGAAAAGTGGCGGTCCGCTCCTCCGCGATTGGGGAGGATTCGGGCGATGCCTCGTTTGCCGGCCAATACGAGACGGTGCTGAACATCGAGGGGCCGGAGTCCCTACGCCTTGCGATCGAGGATTGTCTTCGTTCGCTAGAGAACGCACGAGCAACGGCCTACCGCAATGAGAACACCGGACAGAGTGAAGTCCAGATGAGCGTCGTCGTGCAGCAAATGGTCGATGCGCGTGCGGCGGGCGTGGTGTTCACGGTAAACCCAGTAAACGCGCGTCGCGACCAGGTCGTCGTCGACGCGGTCGCGGGGCTCGGGGAAGCGCTCGTCAGCGGGCATGCGGCACCTGATCACTGGCTCTTGGCGAGGGACGGGTCGGTGTTCGAGAAGGACATTCAAGGCAGGTACTCGGTCTTGAGCGACGCGGAGCTCACGCGCTTGCTCGACGGGGCCTTCCGAGCGGAAGGGCAATACGAGACGCCCCTCGACATGGAGTGGGCGATCGACCAAAACGGCGAGCTTCGATGGTTACAGGCCCGTCCGATCACGAACCTTCCGGCCGATCCCAACGAGCTCGATACGGACCCCAACCCAAACGACGTCTACACCTGGTGCAACATCGGGGAGATGATGCCGGGCGCCGTCACACCGCTGACCTACTCCGTCACAGGTCGGGGGATCGACATCGGGATGCAGCGCGCCTACCGACGAATGGGCGCCAACATTCCTCCGGGCGAGGGCGTTCGCTACGTCGGCATGTTCTACGGTCACCTGTTCATCAATCTGACGACGCTATCGGAGCTAGCCGCCAACGTCGCCGGGTCGACCAAGGCCCAGATGTGCATCGCGCTGTGCGGTCGGGACGTCGAGGAGGTCCCGGACCCCGAGCCCGCGCCTGCACTCACCCGCGGGCTCAACGGCGCCCGGTACTTCTCGATCCTCTTCAGGGCTGCGAAGCACCGCAGGGACCTCGACGCTCTGCGAGCGAGCCTAGACCTCCTAGAATCCGGAAACGCGCGGGACCTGTACGCCGCAATCGATGAGAACCTTCCGCAAGTCTGGAGGGCGTACGAGCTCCACTTGCTGTCTTCGTCTTCCGCAGGCGCGCTGAGCCCCATCTTGCTCGGTATCCTGGCCAAAGGAGAGGAGCCCACGCAGGAGCACCATGCCGAGCTGGCAGAAATGCTTGCGGGCGCCAAGGACGTCGAGAGCGCGGACATCGCCGAAGGGGTCGAGCGCGTGATCGAACGTCTGGCAGCGAACCGAAGCGCTGCCGAAACTTTCGTCTCTCTCGGTGCCGACACGGCACGCGCTTGGCTCAGCTCCGCGGACGCAGGCGACGCGGGAGAAGAGTTCCGACGCTACATCGACCGACACGGACATCGCGCTGTCCGGGAGCTCGAGCTCCGCCAAAAAGGCTGGGCGATCGATCCCGCACCGCTGATCGCATCCCTCCGGTCCGGTCTTCGCGCGCGTCTCCAGCACGGCACCCCGAATCGGCCGGAACCCCACCACGAGACCTCGCACCCCTTCATTCGCAGGCTGCTACCGCTCGCACACGCGGCGATTCGCTCACGCGAGCATACGAAATCTGGCTTGGTCGCGGTCACGACCGCGTTCAAGCATGCGTACCGCGCGCTTGGGTCCCGCATGACGGAAGAGGGCCTTCTACCCGACGAGGACGCTGTCTTCTTTCTGACGCATCGGGAGCTCGGGGAGCTCGTCAGCGGGCGACGGGAGCTTGCAGACCTTGCGGCATCGCGCCGCCGTGTCGTCGACTACCAAATGCCTCTTCACTTTCCGCAGATCTTCAGCGGTCGACCGGAGCCCGTCCGCCTCGAACCGATCGAAGGCGACGACGGGACGCTGATCGGCAAACCGGTCAGTCGCGGCACAGTCACTGGCCGCGCGCGGGTGGTGGAGACTCTTGAGGAAGCCGCCGCACTCGAGGCCGGTGAGATCCTCATCGCGCCCATCACCGATGTCGGATGGACACCGTACTTCAGCTTGATTGCCGGGCTCGCTACCGACGTCGGAAGCGCGGTGTCGCACGGCGCAGTCGTCGCTCGCGAATACGGCCTGCCCGCGGTGGTCAATCTTCGGGTCGCGACCTCACACTTTCGAACCGGCGACCTGGTCACTCTCGATGGAGACCAAGGGACACTGACCCTGGCCTAGGCCCCACTCACCTCTTGTGGCTCTTGACTTCTAGGAGCAGTGTGCGATCGGCAGGGCCCTAAGGAGCTATCATGGTCGCCACGATCGGACTCACCGGGTTGCGCCCGGACCCGGCGCGTGTGTCTAGGATCGCGTCTCCACCATACGACGTGATCAAGCCGGACACCCCCCTCGAGAAGCTGCTCAAAGAGGAGCCGAGCTCGTTGTTTCACATCATCCTGGGAGATGACCCCGGAGCCGCCACGGATCGAATGGTCGCGGACGGATCGCTCGTCGAGGACAACGAGCCTGCCTATTACGTGTACGAGCAAACCTGGCCCGAGGGGCAGCGAACGGGCGTGTTCACGGCAGCCGAGGTGTCGCCGTACGACGCCAAGCAAATCATCCGCCACGAGAAGACCTTCGACTCGAAGGTCAAGGGCCGCATCGTGATGCGGCGCGCGACAGGCCTCCACATTGGACCGGTGTTCGTCCTGACGAGGGCCCCAATCGCATCGGCCCTGGAGAAAGCGAAGCAAGAAGCCGATCCGATCTACGACTTCACCAGCGCGTTTGGCGGATTCAGCGAGCTCGAAGGCATCGAGAACAAGGTGTGGCGGGTGCCTGAACAGAGCGAAACCGGGCGCGCGCTTCAAGCCGCACTCGGGACCGAGCCTCTCTACATCGCCGACGGACACCACCGCTACCACGCAAGCTTGCTCAACGAGCAAACTCACTTCCTCTGCTACGTCACCGAAGAGGCAGTCATCCAGGCGTACAACCGAGTGGTGAACGGCGTTCGTCCCTTCTCGGAGATAGCCGGCGACTTGCCTCTGAAGCCGGTCGACACCTTCCGTACGCCTCCGAAGCACAGCTTCTGCATCTACACCAAGCAGGGTGCGTTCGAGCTCGAAGCAGAGCACGTGCCAGACGACGTCGTCGGCCGACTGGACTGCGCCATTCTAGAGCGCGAGCTGTACCCAAAGCTCGGACTGACGCACGACATGATCATCGACCCAAATCACTTCGACTACTACTCGGAATCGGCGCTCGACGAGATGAAAGCCGCGGTCGACCGAGGCGACTACGACATCGCAATTGCCTTGCACCCGGTGAGCCTGCATGAGCTCATGAGCGTCGCCGACGCGGGGCTCGAGGACTCTGAGATCGTGATGCCCGAAAAGAGCACTTTCTTTCAACCCAAGATTCTCTCCGGGCTTTCCCTCTACCGATACGCAAAGAAATGAGCGCCCTACCGCAATACGGGAGGCACCTTCATGCGACCGAGACGATGCGCGCCGTCGTCATCGACCAGTACGGCGGCCCGGACATGCTGCATGTGGCGACGGTCCCACGCCCGGTTCCAACCCGCGGGCAAGTACTGGTACGGACTCGGTTCGTCTGCGTGAACCCGAAGGACGTCGTCGTCCGCAAGGGGAAGTTTCAGATCGCAACGGGCAAGAAATTTCCCCTCATCGTCGGTCACGACATCGCGGGTGAGGTGGTGGAAGCTGGGCTTGGCGCAGATCTATCCGAGGGTGACCTCGTCTACGGGATGATCAACGACTTCGCAGGGCGCGCCTATGCGGAGTACGCGGCCGTGGATTGGAAGCAGCTCGGGCATGCACCGTCTTCGATAGAGCTCAGCGTGGCGGCTGCTGTGCCGCTCGCTGCCCAAACCGCGCTGCAAGCGCTCCGCGATGACGCACACGTAAAACCAGGGCAGGAGGTGCTGATCAACGGTGCGTCCGGTGGCGTCGGCGTTTTCGCAGTACTGATCGCGAAAATCCTGGGCGCGCAGGTCACCGCGGTTTGTAGCCAGCGAAACGTGGAGCTCGTGACCGAGCTCGGTGCGGACCGGGTGATCGACTACAACCAGACGGAGCTGGTCGACGTAAGCGAACGCTTCGACACGATTTTCGACGTCTTCGGCAACTATCACTTCGACCAACTCAAGCA
>QMMB01000330.1 GCA_003647035.1 Deltaproteobacteria bacterium
AGGGGATTCGGGCCACACTTGGCCTCGCAAAATGGGGAACAGGCATTCACAGACAGGCAGGCGGTCCAGGCTAGTGCCGTGGATTTGTGCCCTGGCCGCGGCATCGTTGGTGTGGCTGTCGGGGTCGTTGGGTACGTCTGCGTCCGCCGAGCTCCCAATGACCGGCGACCCGATTCTGCGCGAGGCGCAACACGCGGAGGCGCACGCCGAGCCGTCGGATGACGATCTCGACAAGATCGCGCGGATGCCGCGGAGCGTTTCGCCCTCGGACCTGGAACCGAACCCTAGCGTCTCGGTCGGCTACCCGAACCGTGGCCTGCTCCGCTTCGGCATGCGGATCAACGATGATAAGGACCTCCGCGTCAAGGTCGGCTCTCTCGACTCACGTCACGGCACCGGCGAGCTCGTCCGCTTAATCGAAAGCGCGGCACACGACGTCGCGTTCCGTTACCCGCGCGCACAACTCACAGTCGGCGACCTATCGCGGGCCGGCGGGGGTCGCTCCCGTCCGCACGTGTCACATCAGAGTGGCCGTGATGTCGACCTCGGTTTCTACATGCTCGATCGACGAGCGACGCCAGTGAACGTGCACCTCTTCGTGCGGCTCAACAACCAGGCTATGGGCAAGCAGTGGGGCAAGGTCTACAGGTTCGACGCCGCGCGCAACTGGGCGCTAATCGAATCATTGCTCAGCCAGCCGACGACGGACGTGCAGCACATCTTCGTTTCGAATGCGATCAAGCGGCGCCTCCTCAATCGGGCCGTGAAGGAAGGCGCGAACCCCGAGGTGCTGATGCGCGCCAAGCGCGTGATCACGCAGCCCCGGAACGGCGCGCCACACCGAACCCATTTCCACGTCCGGATTTACTGCTCGGACGACGATCGACCGACGTGCAAAGATCGCCCGCCCTTCTACGCATGGCATCAACGCGCGGGCCAGGCTCCGGCCATCAGCGCGCTCAAACCCAATGACTCATGAACTGGCGGGGTCACTTCTGGACCCTCGGCCCGTTCCTTCGTCATAACCTGCTCCCGGCCAGGCTTCCGGAGTCGCACCGCTGGGAGACGAGTTTCGAGGACAGCTCCGTCGGCACGCTCAGGCTGAGCGGACGGCTGAGTCGCCAAGATGGGGCCAACACCATCGTCGTGATCATCCATGGGCTCGGCGGCGGCGCAACGAGCTACTATGCTCTTAGGGCCGCACTCTGCGCCTCGCGCGCTGGGATCGACAGCTTGCGACTCAACCTTCGAGGCGCCGATCGCAACGGAGACGATTTCTATCACGCTGGTCTCACTGCCGACCTCGACGCTGCGCTAGGGAGCGAGGCGCTCGCCGGCTACGACAATATCCTGCTGCTCGCCTACTCACTCGGCGGCAATATGGCGCTGCGCTATCTCGCTGGGCAGCCAGAGCCCCGCGTGCGAGCGGCCGCGACGGTGTGCTCCCCGATCGATCTCGAGCCCTGCGCACGCACGATCGATCGACCACGCGGCGTATTCTATCGGCATCACGTTTTGGCCGGACTCAAGGACATCTATCGGAACGTGGCGGCGCGGCGGGACGTGCCCCTGCCGGTCCGAGAGGCGTCCCGAATCGATACCATCGAACAGTGGGATGAGCGGGTCATCTGCCCGCGGCATGGGTTCGCGGGGGCCGAGGACTACTGGGCGCAGACCAGCGCGTGTCACGTGCTCGAGGACATCGATATTCCAACGCTGTTCATTGCGAGCGAGCGGGACCCGATGGTAAGCATCGACACCGTGCGTCCCTGGCTGCAGAATGCGAAGCAGCTTCGGCGGATCGTCACCAGCCAGGGGGGACACGTAGGGTTTCCCCAGAAAGTGGACCTTGGCCTGGGCAACGGGGGTACCGTCGAAGACCAAATCATCCAATGGATGCTGGCACCCACATAGGATTTCGGGCGGCTGTCGCGGCCGCCCTGTGCGTTTTCTCGGTCGCCGGGTGTCAGGGCGAGCCCCCGGCGGATGAGGAGCCGCGTCGCCCGGCCTCCTGCCCCAAGGTGCGCGCAGTCGAACCGCCTCTCACCCACGTCTTGCCGGAGCACGAAACGCTGGACTACTGGCTCTCGCGCAACGAACCGTACGGCCCTCTCGACGAACCATTACTGGGCCCCGACTCGATACGACGCCACGGCCTTGCGCTTCGGGAGGCGCGGGATGGCGAGCCGATCGGACAGGCGGACCTGCTAGCGGCCATCGACCGGGACGCGCTGCGAATGCAGGTCGGCGAACGACTGGCGTATATGAGGGAACGGCTCGAAGCACACGAGTTGGTCGACCGAGAGGGCCAGCCCCTCGAGCCGAGCAGGCTAGTGGCGTTCGAGACACCCGCATCGATTGAAGCAATCGACGAGTGGAGAGTCGTCGAAAAGCTCGAAGCGCTTCGCTGCGGCCCCTATGACGGCAGCTTGCACACGGCGCCCGTCGACCGGGACTTCGACCGAAACCGGTGTAGCACGATGCGCGAGGGTGAGGTCGTTCAACTGCTCGCGCGTTGGCCCAACGGCATGTACCTCGCGCGAACGCCGTACACCCTCGGCTGGGTTCCAAGCGATGCGCTCCCCCTCGCCGTGGACCGCGACGTCATCGAATCAACGCTTGAACAACGAGAGCCTCGAGCATTCACCCGCCGCGCGGTATTGACCGAGGCTTTCTCGATGCTCGGCGAGCCGTACGGCTGGGGAGGCAAAGGGGGAGGCTACGACTGCTCGCGTTTTCTACTGGAGGTCTTCGCACGGTTCGGCATCGCTCTGCCACGACACAGTGCGCGCCAGGCCCTTGCCGGTACTTTTGGCATCGACGTATCGGCTGTCGAGGACCTCAACGAGAAGCGGCTCCTACTCGAAGCCGCCGCAAGGCGTGGCGTCGTACTGCTGCACTTCCCAGGCCATATCATGCTCTACCTCGGCACGACCGAGGAAGGCCTGCCGATGGCGATACACGCATTCTCCGAGTTCCTGACGCCCTGTGAAGGAACCGACCTAGAGACGGTGAACCGCGTCGACCGGATCGCGATAAGTGACCTTTCGTTGGGCGAGGGGAGCTCGCGGAGCGCCTTCCTGATGCGGATCACCCGCATGACGGTGTTGGGGAACACACCTGGACCGGCCCTCGTGGCCAACGCCGAGCTTCGTCCGAGTGCCCCAATTTCGATCCCGGCCGGCCGTTGCGCGGACACCAGACGTGTCGCCCTCTTTCGCTCACCGCACCGGCCCAATGTGTCTCAGCCGCTTCGGGTCATCGTAACTAGCGAACGCGACCCTGGACTTGCCTCGCTCGTCCTCTTTGCTCCGGATGGCTCGCAGATCACACCGGTGCAACATGTGCTCGACGGCCCCCCACACAGCCGTTGGGTCGAAGTGCCAGTACCTACCGCCGGACGCTGGACCGCCGTCTTTGCCGACGGTGACCTGGTTCGCGCCTGTGAGCACATCCAGGTCGCGAAACACCCGGCCCAGCAATCGCCGCGCTCCATTCCTGGTCCGGCTTGGAAGGCGAGCCGGAGGTGGGAGCGGGATACAGAGAACCTCTACTCTGCATTCGTCGAACAGCTCTTCCGAGAGCCTGCCGGCGAAGACATCACCTGGCCTCACCTGCAAGCGGTCATCGGAGAACGAGAACGGAACCTGCTCTACGATCATCGGTTGCCAGGGGAGGACTCGAGGCTCGACCTGGAGCCAGACTGCGCCGACCTGCCCTACTTCCTGCGGGCGTACTTCGCTTGGAAGCTCCGGTTGCCGCTCGTGTATCGGGCATGCACGAGGGGCCGTAAAGACGAGCCACCGCGCTGCGAGCCCACTGTGTTTGCCAATCTCGATTCGGCTCCGGATGTCAACGATGTCGCCGCGTTTCGAAGGTTCACGCGCCGAATGGCGGGGACGGTCCACTCCTCCAGCCCACGCACCCTCCCGAACGATGACCACACGGACCTCTACCCGCTGCGCATGAGCCGCAAGGCCCTGCGACCCGGATCCGTGTTCGCCGACCCGTACGGCCATGTCCTGGTCGTGGCGCGATGGAAACCCCAGGGGGTCACCGACTACGGTGTCTTGATCGGCGCCGACGCCCAGCCCGACGGTACCGTCGGCCGGCGACGGTTCTGGCGGGGATCGTTCTTGTTCACCCCCAATACGGACTTGGTTGGCGCGGGCTTCAAGGGATGGCGCCCGGTAAGGTACGACGCGGTCTCTGACACTGACACTGACACTGACACTGACACTGGCACTGGCACTGGCACTGAGCGCTGAGCGCTGGCACTGGGCGCTGGCACTGAGCGCTACTTTGTCCTCGCTTGTCCTTGGA
>QMMB01000331.1 GCA_003647035.1 Deltaproteobacteria bacterium
GTTCGACTCTACACGCGAGCGCCGGTGAGCCCGTCCGAGGCGGTTGGGCCCACCCACCGAGGACGCCTCGAGAATGGTGTTCAGCTGCCTCCGCCCCACGGCTACGTGATGCGAACGCCAGCTCGCCCCTACGGCACCGAGGAAACGACGCGATGGATCGTAGGCGCGTTCGACGCCGTAGACGCGAAGTTCAAGAGCACGAAGGTGCTGCGCGTCCACGACCTCAGCGACCGTAACGGTGGCAAGCTGCGCGACCACAAGAGCCATCAAAACGGCCGTGACGCCGACATCAGCTACTACCAAGACGAGTGCAGCTCCCGCGGATGCAGCTTTGAAGGTTTCAGGTCCTCCGAGCTCGATGTCGCGCGCCAGTGGACGCTGCTCGAGTACTGGCTGCGCAACGGCCAAGTCGAGATGATCTTCATCGACTACCGGTTGCAAGCGAAGCTCTACCGCTACGCGAAGAGAAGAGGAGTAACAAAGGCTCAACTCGACCGCTGGATCCAATACCCGCGCGGGAAGTACGAGCCGGACGGAGTGATTCGGCACTTCCGCAATCACACGGATCACCTTCACGTTCGGTTCGTTTGTCCGTACTCCGACCTCAGGTGCCGGCCCTAGGCGAACCTGGAGCAAAGACGATTTCTTCGAGCTTTCTCATCGCAGCGGCGCGGGCGTTGACGCGTAGCCGATGCTCTGCCGTCATTTCGCCGTACGTCATCGCGTAGCCGTCCGGCAAGAACATCGGCTCGAAGCCATGACCCAACTCGCCGCGAGCGGGCCAGACCAAGGTTCCAAGCGTCTCGCCGCGAACGGTGCAGATCCGCGAATCGGGCCAGGCAACGCACAACGCGCACACGTACGTAGCGCGGCGACTCGCCCCCGGGCCAAGCTCTACCAGGCGCTCCTGGACGCGGCGGCGTGCAACCTCGAAGTCGCGCCCCTCGCCCGCCCAGCGACCGGTGTGGATCCCTGGTGCACCGCCTAGGACGTGAACCGCGACGCCTGAATCGTCCGCGACCGCCGGCTGCCCGGTGCCCCGGGCGGCGGCAACGGCCTTGAGCTCTGCATTGGCCTCGAACGTGGCGCCGGTCTCTTCGGGCTCGGGAAGCTCGAGCTCACCTGCGGTGCGAAGGACGATGGGAAGGTGCGCGAACAGCGCATTGAGCTCACGGACTTTGCCGGCGTTGTGACTCGCGAGAACCCACTCGTCAGGCCCGTCGGTCATCGCTGCGCGCGTTCGAAGGGTAAGCGCGGCGGGGACGTTTTCACGAAGCTCGGATATGGTTTGCGCCGGTCGATCTGTTTCTGAAACACGGCGGGGTTCGGTGTCGGCAGATCACACCTGCCGCGCTCGCACACGTAGGCCGTGCTCTTTGCGCCCATGGCCCGCTTGCCCTCGAGCCAAGGCACCTGTGCTTGCTGCCCCGCTGCGTCGGCGTCAGTCAGGACGGCAAATGCCTTGTTGGGGACGAATGTTTGGCGCAGTCGCGCCGCCAACGCAGCGGCATCCTCGCGATTGAGAGGGGCCACGACCGCGACCTCGAGGGGCGTGTCGTAGTAGTGGTCGAGGGCCACCAGCAACAACGGAAAACCGTTGGGCGCACGCGTCACGCGGAAGCTCAATGCGGCGAACAGCCGCTCCGCAGCACTTCGCCATTTGGGGTCCGTCGTGAAGTCGTGGAGGCGAAGAAGGTTTCTCGCCGCCACCGAGTTTCCGGAAGGAACGGCGCGGTCGAAGGCTGGTTTCTCCCGCACCAACAGGGTCTCAGCACCACTCGGTGTGAGGTAGTAGCCACCACCCTGCGTGTCGAGGTAGCGAGCATCTTGATCACTCTGCAGCTCGAGCGCGCGCTCGAGCCAAACCACATCGCTGGTCGCCTCGTAGAGGTCGAGGCAGGCGCCCACCATGAACGCATAGTCGTCGAGGAAGGACGTCGGGCCCTTCTTCCCCTCGCGGTATGTGCGCACGAGCGCCCCGTCCTCGGCGCGCATCGCTTCGAGCACGAACCCGGCGGCACGGACTGCGACGCGGGTGTACCGAGGTTCGTCGAGCATCCATCCCGCTTGCGCGAACGCGCTGATCATCATGCCGTTCCAAGCCGCGATGATTTTCTCATCACGGATGGGCGGCGGCCGTGACACACGGGCGTCGTAGAGCGTGCTCCGAGCGCTTGCCAACACCTCGGCGACGCGCTTGGGCGAGACTCGCAGCGCACCACCAACCTCGCTGTCGGTCTTCACCCTGTGAAGAATGTTTCGTCCGTCGAAATTCCCTCGTTCGGTTACGCCATAAACCGCCGACACGATAGCCGCGTCGTCGGCGCCGAGAAGGAGCTCGAGCTCGACCGGAGTCCAGGTGAAGAACCAGCCCTCTTCGTCGTGTCCAGCGGGCGTCGGGCTGTCCGCATCGGTTGCGGAGTAGAAGCCGCCTTCAGGGGCGGTCATCTCGCGAGCGACGTACTCCAGGATTTCACGCGCGACGCGCTGATACGACTGGTCCCCGGTGTACTGCCAAGCCTCGAGATAGACGACCGCCAGTTGAGCGTTGTCGTAGAGCATCTTCTCGAAGTGCGGCACCAGCCACTGCGCATCGGTCGAGTAGCGGTGGAACCCGCCGCCAACATGGTCGTAGATCCCGCCAGCCGCCATCTTGTCGAGGGTGATCGTCACCATGGCGGCCGCGCCACCGTCGCGTGTCCGGCGTGCGTATCGCAGAAGCAGCGAGAGACGCGATGGCTGCGGGAACTTGGGGGAACCGCTGAAGCCACCGTCCACCCGGTCGAACGACCTGGCGAGGTTTTGCGCTGCCACGGCAATTACTTTGTCGCTGGGCACCCCGGGTCCGGCCTGCAGGGCCGCCGCCCGCTCGACGCGTTGGCTCAGCTCCTGGGCGCGTGCGACGACCTGTTGCGGCTCGTTGGCGTAGGCGCGCGACATCTCGCCGAGAATGTCGAGGAGCCCAGCTCGATTTCCACGCACCCCTTTGCGAGGCGGGAAGTAGGTGCCCCCGAAGAAGGGATCCTTGTCCGGCGTCATGATGACGGTCATCGGCCAGCCACCGCGGCCCGTGAGAATGTTGACGGCCGTCATGTAGACACTGTCGATGTCGGGCCGCTCTTCCCGGTCGACTTTGATCGCGATGAAATTTCGGTTGAGAAACGCAGCGATCTCCTCGTCCTCGAACGACTCGCGTTCCATCACGTGGCACCAATGGCAGGTCGAATAGCCGACCGATAAGAAGATTGGCTTGTTCTCGCGCCGGGCCCGTTCGAATGCTTCGTCGGACCAGGCGTACCAGTTCACTGGATTGTGAGCGTGCTGAAGGAGGTAGGGACTCGACTGCTCGATGAGCCGGTTGGTGAAGCGAGGCGAGCCGTCCTCCTCCAAATGGTGGGTGCGCGGGATGTACCCCGCCCCCCGCGACGCGAGGGCTTTGGCGAGGCGCTGCTGAAGCGCTTCGTCGACCGTGTCTATTCCCGGAAGCCGCGGGTCGCTTTGCACGGAAGCGGCGGGACTGGCGGACGGCTCGGGGTCACTCTTGCGAACGGAGTCGCAGGACAAGCCGAGAAGGACGGCGGTCGCCAAGCAGATGTGAGCGCCGAACCGGACAATCGAGAAGTGGTTCATTCTGCCTAAACTCTAATGAGAACGGGAGGTTGCGGAGTGGTGCTCCTAGGGCTACATCACGGGAACTGCAAGCGGATGCAAGCACACCAGGTCCGTGATACACGACGTGCTCGTTTTTCCGGGCCCAAGGGCCGGCTTCTACCCGATTTTCTAGGAACTGTAATCGATGCCAGAGACTACTCCGTCCGTTCCACCCCGAGTTTTCGAGCACACCGGCCGCAAGGATTGGGGCCGTTCGGTGCTTCTCCTCGAAATCCCAGACAAGCGCACGTTCCTGTTCGAAGACGGCGCGGAGCGTAGCTTCCGCCCCGACTACTGGCACAAGATGGAAATCATCGAGGTACTGGGGAACGAAGCCGTACGCATCGACCGGATCGCCCGCCGCAACCAGGCGCCGGCCCCGTGTTCCTCTCGGAAGTCGACGGTCCCACCCAAGAAGCCGGACATCACGTTCGAGCAGCAGGTGGCCTACTTCATGAAGCTGTATCCCGTTGGTTTCGAGGATGAGGCCTACAGCAAGGCCGAGCGAGGCGAGGCCGGCACCAAGGGCGCCGAGAAGCTCAAGGACGCCGCCATCGAACGGGCCGAAGCCCTACTCAGCCAGAAGCACCTCGACGACCTGATGGGCAACACGAGTTACGAAGAAATCCATCAGATGATCTACGAGTTCCTGATCAGCACGAAGA
>QMMB01000332.1 GCA_003647035.1 Deltaproteobacteria bacterium
ACTACTGCAGCAATCTCAGCACCTGTTTCGAAGTCAGCCAGTTCGACATCGAGGCTGAGAACGGAGTCGCCGCCTACAAGGTCCTGACGGACGAAGCGATCGAGCACGGGTACGACGGGTGGATGGAGGACTTCGGCGAGTACACGCCGCTCGACTCGGTGTCGGCGGACGGTGCGACGGGGACCGAGTTCCACAATCGCTACGTGCGCGACTACCACTGCGGTGCGTACGAGGCCACGTTGGATGCGGGCCAGCCCCTGGCGCGGTTCACGCGCTCTGGCTGGACGGGCTCGCCCGCTTGTACCCCGATCGTCTGGGGTGGCGACCCGACAACCGGCTTCGACTACGACGGCTTGCAGTCCTCGATTCGTCGAGCGCTGTCGATGGGGACGTCGGGAGTCGGAATATGGGGCTCCGACATCGGCGGCTTCTTTTCTCTCTTTGGGCGGCAGCTCGACGACGAGCTGTTGGATCGGTGGATCGCGTACGGGGGCTTGTCGGTCGTCATGCGGAGTCAAAGAAGCGGTGTTCGATTCCCGGACTACGAAAGGCCCCAGCCTTGGGATGAAGAGCACCAGCCGGTTTGGCGACTGTATTCGAAGCTCCACACGCAGCTGTACCCCTACGTGCAAGCGGCGGCCGAGGACTACTACGCGACTGGGCGGCCCGTCATGCAGCATCACGTGTTGACACATCCCGGCGACGCGAACGCGACCGGGCGTGACGACCAGTACATGTTCGGGCCAAGTATTCTCGTGGCGCCGGTGTACGCCGAAAGCGCAACCGACCGCGCGCTCTACCTACCGGAAGGCACCTGGGTCGAGTGGTGGCGCACGGTGGCTTACGGTGAAGCTGGTGGCACGTTTACCCTCGGAACGGCCGTTTTGCACGATGGACTGCAAGAGGTGAGCGTCGGAGCGCCCATCACGGAGATCCCGATGTTCGTCGAGGCTGGCGCAATCATTCCGATGCTGTCGCCCGACGTCTTCACGCTCGCGGAGTACGGCGATAACCCCGAAATCATCCATGCCTCGGACCGCGACCACCTGCTCCACGTCCTCGCGTTTCCGCGCGGCGAAACTACGGGCACGTTCTACGACGACGGCACGTGGACCAGCGTAGAAGCCGACGGTTCCTGGACCCTGACGCTCGATAACGACGTCGAACGAACCATGCACCTAGAAGCAAGCACCAGCACCTTCGCTCAACCCTTCGATGTCTGTGGGGTCACCCTGGATGGGACTCCGCTGGCGGAGGATGACTGGTCCTACGACGAAGCCACCGGCGTCCTAGACGCAACCTACACCACAACCACAGGCACCCTCACAGCAACGGGCTGCTAGCGGGGTACGGCACTGCGTGCTTTGCGGCGCGCAATCCCGCATAGACGCAGTCCGCCAGCGATAGGCCACTTACGTACTGGCGGGAGCAGATTCCGACGGCGGTTCGGCCTGCCGCGTAGAGGCCGCGGATACTGTCTCCGCTTTCGTTTAGGACCTGACCCGTTTTTTCGTTTACCGCGAGGCCGCCCAGCGTCATGACGGCACAGAGGTGGCGCTTCGACCCGAGCGAGCAGTCGATCGCGTAGTAGGGGCCTTCGGGTAGCGGGCGCATGCTGTCGCTGTCCTTGTCGAAACGGTCCGAACGCCTGCCCTTCGCCGCTGCGTTGTACTCGTCTAGCGTTTCTTGAAGCGCATCGCGCGGAACATCTAGCATCTTGGCGAGCGCATCGACGTCGTTGGCCTTCTTGCAGTTGAAGTAGAGGTTCATCAGGGCAACGCCGCGCTGGAACCATTGCAGCTTGCCCGGCTTGGCCTGCTCATGGGCAAGCTTTTTGAGGTGTTCGTCGATGATCAAGGTCGCGACGCCATGGTTCTCTTCGACCATCGCCTCGCCGATCTTCGCGCCGTACCAGAATTCGTTTGCGAACCGCTTACCTTTGTCGTTGATCAACACGCCCTCGGCAAACGCATTGGGCGGGTAGAGGAAACGCCATGCGGACGCGCGGTTCATGTGGTTGACCGTGCCCCCGGCGCTTTGGCCGAGTCGAATCCCCATGCCGTCGTCGCCCGCCGTCCCGAGCGCCAAGCCAGGAACGAAGTCGGGCACGTGCTCGGCAACCATCTCGCGGTTGTAGACGAACCCGCCCGCACACAAGACCACGCCTTGATTGCATCGAATGCGTCGTGGGGCCGAGTGCTGGTCCTCGACCTTGTCGCATTGCGTGCGTATCCACCGTGCGACTCCTGTCACGAACTTGCCGACCATGACTTCGAGGCGGTGCAGGTGCCGATGAACCATGCGCCAAAAGCGCGACGGAAGATGCTGATACTCGAGCCCAACGACGCGACCGGTGCCGTCGACGATCAGTCGAGTGGCCCGCGCCTGAAGCTCGATGCGCACTCCCTCTCGGATCGCGACCCGCCGTAGCGGCTCGATGATGTTGAAGCCGGGAAACGCTCCGCCATCGGCCCGGTGTCCCCTCTGCGCCGGCTTCGCGTGTTCACTATAAGGAAGGAAGGTCTCGTTCCCCGAGTAGTAGAGATGATATTCGTTTGTTGGGTAGGACGTCTTGACCGGGCACAGGTTGGGCAAAAAGGGAACGCCACGGTCAGTCAGCCACTTCACGTTTGCCGCGCTCGTCTCGCAGAAGTCCCGAAGCGTCTCCTCGGACACCGCGTCTTGCACCTCCATCGAGAGGTAGCGGTACATGTTCTCGACCGTGTCCTCGACGCCCGCTTCTTTTTGGATGTGTGTGCCGCCGCCGGCATAGAACACGCCCCCGCTGATCGCGGTCGCACCGCCGCCTTCGAAGCGATCCAATACGAGGACGTCGGCCCCGCGCTCTCGGGCTTCGAGGGCGGCGGTGATGCCCGCGGCGCCCAACCCTACGACGACCAGATCTGCTACGTCGTCCCAGTCCGCGCGCTCGGCATCCTCGATTACGAGTGGCGTCAGGTTGCTCATCTGGACGCCGGAAGCTAGCACGCCGCCTCGAGGCACGCAGCGACTCATGGAGCTTCCCAACAATCCAAACCAAGTTGGTCCCGTCTGTCTGGTGACCGGCGCCAACGGTTACGTGGGCAAGCACTTGGTCCGCCGCTTGTTGGAGCTCGGCTGCGAGGTTCGCGCGCTCGATCTCGCAGCGTTCGAGGGTGACCCCCGCGTCACGAGCATCGCCGGCGACAGTCCCCGCATGAGCGACATGGGACCGGCCTGCGAGGGGGTCGACACCGTTTTCCACGTGGCAGCGATCATCAACACGTTGACGCTCGCCCGTCCGAGCGTTCGCGAGCAGGTGTACGGCGTCAACGTCGCGGGGACCGAGTGTGTCATTCGGGCCTGCAAGGCAGCCAGCGTCAAGAAGCTCATCTTCACGAGTTCGATCACCGTGGCCGTCGACCGCCCGATTCGTGAAGGGGATGAGACCGCCCCCTACGTTGGAACCGATGGCCTTCCCGACTTGTGTTCGCAGACCAAGAGCAAAGCCGAGAAGCTCGTGCTCGAGGCGGACGATCCAAGCGGCCTGCGCACCGCGGCGGTTCGTCCTGGCGGCGTCTGGGGTCCGGGGGAGGGCGCGATCATGGTGCGTGATTTCCTCGAGCATCTTGCAGCGGGCCAGTTCAAGGTCACGATCGGCGACGGCACGTCCGTGACGGACAACGTCCACGTCGATTCGGTTGTCGATGTTCACTTCCTGGTAGCGCAGAAGCTGACGGACGACCCCGATCTCGTGGCCGGCGAGGCGTACTTCGTGAGCGACGACGAGCCTACCAATCCGGTCGTTTGGTATCGCCCGATCGTCGAGGGGCTCGGGTACTCCTGGCCCAAGATGCACATCCCGCGTCCGGGGGCGTACGCCTTTGCCTATCTCGGGGAGGTCGCACACTACTTCGGAGGGCCGTTTCCAACCGTCACCCGACGTGGGGTGCTGTCGATCTGCCGCGATGCATCCTTTGGCGTCGACAAGGCGCGCGCTCACCTCGGCTACGAGCCACGGACGAGCGCTGCCGAGGGCATTCCCAAACTGATGGACGATTTCCGAGCGACCCACGATCGCTTCAAGGCCGCGCAATGATCAAGCTCATCTACTTGCTCTGGCCGCGCGAGCCGATGGGCCCGGCCGACCGTCGCGTCGCGCTGCTCGATCGCTGTGCGCCGCAGCTTCTGAAGTCCGGCGCGCGCGGTCTGTTGATGAACATTGCCGATGACCTCGTCACCGTGCCGTCGCCGTCGCCCACCCCTAAGTTGTCGAACCCCTCTCTGGCCGAAGACAGCCTTTGGGTGGAAGATC
>QMMB01000333.1 GCA_003647035.1 Deltaproteobacteria bacterium
AGGACCCGTTCATGGGTCTGGTGGAGCTTTGGGTCTTGGCTAGGCAGCAGCGGCTCTATTTCGCTGACGGCGGCGAGACGAGCCACTTCGGCGCGCAATTCCAATGCGTGTCTGAAACAACGCGGTACCTCGAGGAGGATGTGGAGCGCATTGCGTCGACCGTCGTAAACGAGGACCGCCTAAAGACGATGACCTCGAATGTACACGCGTGGGTCGACGAACACCCGATCGAAGGCCAGCTCTTCGTTCGCCCGACGGCCCGTGCCGATCTTGCCGGACTGGTCCCCGCGCAGAAGCAAGGTGGCCTCAAAGCGGTAGGCAGTATCGAAGAGACGTTTCGGGATCTGAACGACCGCATAACCATCCTCACCGTGCAGATGCCTGTGGAAGCGCGCTGGCATGCGGAATACCTGACGAACTCGTTGTTCGAAGAACGGATGCAAGGGCCCACCGAGTCGATGCTCGACGCCATGGAAACGATGGTCGATTTCCTCGACGAGCTCGAGCCGATCTTAGCCGCGCAGACCAACACCCTCCTTGCCGGCGTCACGGCGGAGCGGATCGCGGTCTTCGACGCGGTCGAAGCAGAGCGCACCGAGATCTTGGCGGCCATCGAGGAGGAGCGAGCGTCGATTATGGACAACCTCGATGCGCAAGTGAATACCATGACGACCGGCCTCAACGACGTCGGCCGAGGCCTCATCGATCACTTCTTCGTGCGTCTCGTCGAGGTGCTCGCCGTGGTGGGAGTCGCCTCGTTTCTGACTGTCCTCCTGGTGCTCGCAGTGCTCCGAAGGCGCAAGAGCAGCGACGATTGACCCCACCGCGCGGAACGAATATGTCCGTTGTATGGATGTGGTTTCCTTCCGTGAGACGGCCGAGAAGTACTCCGTCATATTTCTCGATGCTTATGGCGTTCTGAAGAGCTCGACCGGCCTGATCGAGGGCGCGTTGGAAACGGTCACCTCGTTGATCGCTGCCGGCAAAGAGGTTTTCGTCGTGACGAACGACTCGTCTCGCTCGCCTGAATCGATGGCCGAGCGATACGCCGAGCAAGCGGGGGGCGAGCTCCTGCCGCCCGAGCGCTACATCTCGTCGGGTTTGTTGGCCGCCGAGTACCTCGAAAAGCAGATCCCGTACGGCAAGGTGGCCTACCTCGGAAAGCCGGAGTCCGCGCACTACATCGAAATCGCAGGGAAGATCCCAATTCCGATTGCGGACTGCTCACTCAAGGACAACCCGGTCGCCATCGTCCTTCTCGACGACGAGGGCTTCGATTGGTTCCGCGACGTGAACGCCACCCTGAACTTGATTCGTCGTATGACCGTCCCCGTCATCGTCGCCAACGCCGACATCACCTACCCCATGCGCGGCAACGACATCGCGATCGCCGTCGGAAGCCTCGGCGGCCTCCTGGCCGACATCACCGAAAAGACGTTCGTCCGCTTCGGCAAACCCGACTCGATGATGTTCGCCTACGCCCTAGCCCGCGCCCGCGAACAACTCCCGAACATCACCAAGCGGGACGTCCTGTTCGTAGGCGACACCCTCCGCACCGACATCATCGGCGCCAACACCTACGGCTTCGATACCACCCTAGTACTCTCCGGCAACATCCTACCCGAACAAGCCGACCTCATGATCCGCGCCTCAGGCATCATCCCCACCTTCATCAGCAACTCCATAGCGACCTGACGCCGGCACTGACGCCGGCACTGACACTGACACTGACACTGACACTGACACTGTCGCTGTCGCTGCTACAGGACCTCGAGAAGTGGCTCAAAATCCACCAACTCCAGGTGCGGCAAGTACTCCTCTACAGCCTCTTGCTGCAGTCGATGGCAGATGTCCGGCTGGAAGAAGTGCTCTCCGATGCGGAGGACGTAGTTGAGGATGAAGAAGCGGTAGGCCTCTTTGAGGAAGAGGAGCTCCTCCTTGGTGAGTCGGTGCACTTCGTGGTACGCGCGCAGGAACTTCATGAAGCGCTCGTCGAAGAATGGGTCGACGGAGTAACTGAAGGCCGTCTTATCGCCCTCGGCACGGACCACGCGCGCACAGAAATAAAGGTCGAGCATGCGCGGCTCGATGCGGAACCAGTCGTAGTCCCAGCGGGAGAAGAACTTGAAGCCATCACCATCCATGCCGACGGAGAAATTCCCGATGTTCCAGTCGATCAGTACAGGGATCTTCGTCCACTCGTGGTAACCGAGCGCGTCCGCGTTCCCGAGAAACGCATCGCAGTGCGCCCGCACGAAGCTAACCGACGAGTCCATGAAGCCCCGCTCGCGGCGCCACTCCGAGCTCCCGATCGTATCGTGGAGGCTCGCCACATCGGCTCCAAGTGACTGCCACGTCGGCTTCACACGATCCGAAATCTCCGTGCACGACCGATGGAACAGACCCATCTCCCGGCCCAACGAATGCACCTGTTCGTCGGTCAGGACCTTCGGCAAGAAGTCGTAGAACGGCTGCTGCCCATAGAAAACGACCCACTCGTCTTCGTCGCGATAGGTGAAGACCTCGTCGTTCTTGAGGAGCACTGGCGCGAGGAACGACGCGTAGCGGGTCCCGCGAAGCCGATGAATCCACTCGTGAATCCGGTAGTGGTCCTGGCGAAAGTGCACGTACGACCCGTAACTCGAGCACTTCGCGACCACGGCGTGCCCATCGTCGAGGACGAGCAGGTACACCAAGTTGGTCGACACGTTTGCACTGACCTCGCGCACCTCGACCACCTCCCGGTGATCCCCGTAGGCATCCCAGGCTGCGGTCACGATGGGTGGGACAGCCAGCTCAGTCACGTCGGTACGAGCGCTTCTTACACCTGCGCGGCGTAGAGGTCCATGATGTCGTGCAGGAGTTTGACAGCGTCTGCGTTCGAACGCTGGAAGGCGTTACGGCCGACGATGGAGCCGTACGCGCCGCCCTTGGCGATTTCGCCGATTTCTTCGAGCACGGCTTCAGTGCCCTTGGCCGCTCCCCCCGAGAAGATGATGATTCGCTTCCCGTTGAACGCCGCCTGCACGATATGCTGGATGCGCTCGGCCAACGTCCCGATGGGGACGTTCTCGTAGCTCTTCTTGGCGGCGTCCTGGAAGACGACCTCGGTGGGCGGCTTCACCTTCACGACGTGCGCGCCGAGCTGGCAAGCGATCTGCGCAGCGTAAGCCACGACATCGATCGCGGTCTCGCCCTCTTTGGTTAGATCGGCGCCGCGGGGGTAGGACCACACGATGGTCGGAAGACCCACAGAGCGCGCCTCGTTGATGAGGTCACGAAGGTCCTGGAACATCTGGTTGCGAAGGCCGCTGCCCGGGTAGATCGTGTAACCGATGGCCGCGCAGCCCAGCCGAAGCGCGTCATCGACGGCCGAAGTAAGCGCGGCGCATGGCGCGTCGGGGCCGCCGAGCGAATCGCTGTTGTTCACCTTCAAAATCAGTGGAAGCCGACCCGCGTACTCGTGCGCGATAGACTCGATGAATCCGAGCGGCGCCGCGTAGCCGTTGCAACCCGCTTCCACCGCGAGCCCGGGATGGTAGGCCGGGTCGTAGCCCGGAGGGTTCGGCGCGAAAGACCGAGCCGGGCCGTGCTCAAAGCCTTGGTCGACCGGCAGGATCACGAGCTTGCCAGTGCCGGCCAGCCGCCCAGTGTTCATCAGGCGCCTCAGGTTTCCGATGACGCCAGGGTTCTCCCCAGCGTAGTTGGCGAGGATTGTCTCGACTTTGTCGCTCATGCCCGCAGCCTCCGTGTCTCGCGAACGACCTTAGCTCACAGATCGCGGCTGGTCATGCGAATGGGAGCCGGATACCGGCGCAAGTCCTGCGCCGAGGCGTCACGGGCTGGGAGTGGCTTCCCATGAGCCGGAGCAGGTCTCATCGGGAGTCACTGAGCCTATGTCAGCGACGCCGGATGCAGTGTTGCCGTCAAGGGTGCCGGTGATGTCCCAGTACCCCGCGAGCGGACCCGTCCCCTGCTCGAACAGGTGGAACGTCCCGTCAACGATGGGGATCTCCTCGTTGGTGGAAAAACCGCCCTCACAGTCCTGAAACTCGATCCAGAGCGAATTGCCGCGGCATTCCTGGTTCGTATCCAAAGGTCGCACTAGGGCGCTTCCGTCCTCACGAACGTTGAAACAGATCGTGAAAGGACCGTCTGGGTCCCCCTGACCGGAGCCCGTCCAGAGGCCTGGGGCAACCACTTCGGTGCCGCCGGTGCCAGCCTCTCCCCCGGTGCCCGCCGCACCGCCCATTCCGGCAGTGCCGCCGGCGCCCTCAGGTG
>QMMB01000334.1 GCA_003647035.1 Deltaproteobacteria bacterium
GACGCGGGTAATGGCTGCGATGTGTTGACGATTGCTCACAACACCAACCTTTCGGAAGGCATCTACTTCGAGGACAAAATGGCCAACGGCGAGCCATTCACGGCGGAGTACGTCGAAGCGCGGAATGCGATGGAGCCGGTCATCGAGATCTACCAGCACAAAGGGGATTCCGAGTGTCTGCCCGGCACTGCAACCGCCGATGAGCTTTGCGGTTTCGAGGCGCTTCCCTTTTCCAATCTGGCTACGACCAACCAGGAACGGATCACTCCACCGGACCCGAAGGGCTTCCTTCGCCAGGCGTACGGGGAGGGTATGAAGTTCGAAGCCAGCTTGGGAACCAACCCCTTCCAGTACGGAATTACGGCGGCGACCGACTCACACATTTCGGCGCCGGGCTTCGTCGCGGAGGACGACTTCAAGGGTCACGGCGGGGCAGGTCAACCCAACCGCTTCCTGCCTCCGCCGCAGGGCTTCCCCGATGTTGAATACCTGAGCCCGGGTGGGCTCACCGCGGTATGGGCCGAAGAAAACGCGCGCGAAGCCATTTTCTCCGCGATACGTCGCAAGGAGACCTTCGGCACCAGCGGTCCGCGGATCGTCGTGCGGATGTTCGGTGGCTGGGAGTATGCAAGCGACCTGTGCAATGCGGAGGATCTTGCCGCGCAGGGCGACGCCGGTGGCGTACCGATGGGCGGAACGCTGTCGCAGCAGCCTGGGTCGTCCGCGCCGATGTTCGTGGTTTCCGCCAAGCAGGACCCGATGGGTGCTCCTCTGCAGCGCATTCAGATCGTCAAAGGTTGGCTCGACGGCAATGACTACGAAGTCGAGGTCTACGACATTGCTGGGAACCCCGACAATGGCGCGAGCGTCGATCTAGACACCTGCGAGGCCGAGGGCGACGGCGCCGCCGACCTGTGCCAAATGTGGCAGGATCCGAAATTTGATCCTGCTCAGCGCGCCTACTATTACGCCCGAGTCCTCGAGAACCCGACTTGCCGCTGGACGACCTGGCAGTGTTCGACCGCCGAGTACGACTGCAACGACTGGGACTACGACGAGTGCAAGGCGCTCAATGACGACCTGAAGAGCAACTACACCTGTGACTGTTGCGACCCCGCAGTCGGACTCAACGAAGCGGTTTGTGCCAGCGTCGACTGCAGCGATCTGGGTGTGCTGCCGGAGGTTGAGGAGCGTTGCTGCCACCAGGTGGAGCCTTCGATTCAGGAGCGCGCCTGGACGTCGCCGATCTGGTATCAACCCCCGAGTTGATGCTTCGCACGCTTCTCCATTCTTTTCTGATCGGCGGCCTGCTGTTCGGAGCCAAGGTCTTCGTCGACGGGCGCCGCATGGAGGGACCCGAGATCACGGTCCCAGTCGCCGCGGACGCGACCGAGGCGGAGGTCGACAAAGCAATCCGCGATGCGATTCTGTTGAACGAGGCGAGGCGCTACGGCTGGGACCAGCGCGACCCAATCGTGTTCACCCATCTCGTGCGCAACATGCGGTTCATCGAGCCGGACTCCACCGATGGTGATCTGGCGCTCTATCAGCGCGCGATCGCGATGAACATGCAGGCACACGACCCAGTCGTGCGCTCTAGGCTTCTCTACCGTGCGGGTGAGGCGCTCGCTCATGTGCCCGAGGATCGGATGCCCAACCGCGATGAGCTCGAGGCGCATTTGCGTGCGCACGGCGACCGATTCGAACGCGAGGGTAGAGTTCGCTTTCAGCATGTGTTCTTGAGCCGCTCGAAACGCGGTGAGGCGCTCGCCGTAGATGCATCGGCGATGCGGGACCGCTTGTCGAGCTTGGGCGATGAGGCACCGCGAGGTCTGGGCGATCCCTTGCCGGGGCTTCGCTTCGAGCAGGTCGCGACTCCCTCACAGATCGAGGACGACTACGGCGCCGAGCTCGCTCGCGTTGTCGGGGACGCGGTCGAGGGCGTGTGGCGCGGGCCTGCAGGGTCGGTGTACGGCCTTCATTTCATCAAGGTCGTCGCGCAAGAGCCCGCCCGAGTTCCGGCGCTCGACGTGATTGCCGCCGAGGTGCGCGCCGATCGGCTGCGCGAGATCCGAGAGGAGCTCCGGGCGGAGCGCATGGAGGCGCTCCGCGAGGCATACTCCGTGAACGTCGAAAGGGGGCCCTAATGCGTGTCGCCGTCGCTCTGGTGTTCGTCGCCCTCGCGCTCGGTTCGGCGTCTGACGTTTCCGCCCATCCGCTTGCCCCGTCGGTCCTGTCCTTCGAGCAGCACTCCGGCGGGAAGGTCACGATGCGCTGGCGCGCGCCGCTGAAGCGGCCCACCGGACAATCACTCCGACCCCGGGTTCCAGAGTCCTGCACGACAGTGGGTGCTCCGCAACGCCACAAGACCGAAGACGAAGGCGCCATCGAGGAGATCATCGAGCTCCGTTGCGACCCGCCCGACATGGTGGGCGCCGTCGTACGTGTGGACGGCTTCTCGGACTCGAGCATCAATGTCGTGGTGCGCGTCGTCCGTGCGGACGGGGACGTTCACCACGCGATCCTCGATACCCGGACGCCGCAGCTGACGATCACCGCCCAGGAAGACGAATCGCATTCGTTCTTCGAGTACCTGGCGCTGGGGGTCGAGCATCTTCTCACCGGTTGGGACCACCTGACGTTCGTCCTCGGTCTCTTGGTCCTCTTTGGTTGGCATCGCCGGCTGATCGCTGCCGTTACCGCGTTCACCGTGGGTCACAGCCTTACGCTGGCCCTCTCGGTTCTCGGGATCCTGTCGGTCCCCATGGCGCTCGTCGAAGCAGCGATTGCCCTCACGATCATGGTCCTGGCGCTCGAGATCCAGTCGGGGCAACACGGCGCCGTATGGAAGCACCCTTGGACGCTTCCGGGAGCGCTCGGGTTACTCCACGGGCTCGGCTTCGCCTCCGTCTTGTTCGATGCGGGTCTTCCGACCGAAGAAATTCCGCTCGCTCTGGTCGGTTTCAATCTCGGGCTCGAGATCGGCCAGCTGGGCGTCATCGCTGCGGCCGGGCTGAGCTTTGCGATCATGCGCCGCGCGCTCCCTTCGAGTTGGCAGAGTAGCCGCACCGTGCCCGCCTACATCATCGGATCGCTTGCCGCGTTTTGGGTCATCGAACGCACCTTTGCGGCATTGGGGCTCGTCGTTTAGCCGGCTTGCACGCGACCGGCGTCGGTCAATCCAAATGCGCCAGCGGCGGCACGATCAGCCGCCGTGTGGTCCCTTGCTGTTGCGAGGTAGCCTCGGAGCTCGGCTGCTGCCTTACTCTTGTCGAACGGAGCCACCGTCGATTGCGGCACCTCGGCCAACGCCCCGTCGAGATGATCGAGAAAGAGGACGCACTCGTGCGCTGCGAGATCGAGGCTATGCGCGCCGACAGCTTTCTGGCGACCCAGTGGACTCACTGCGCGTGTCAGCGGCCCACGGCGCGGGTAGTCGGTCGCGCGACTCAAGCGTGGGCCAAAGGCGCGGAAGTGGCGAACGAACTCCGCGACGAATTCAAGGCTGCCCGCGTCGCTCCGATCGTTGGCGCCGACCGAGGCGACCGACGCTTTCGCGACGAACGCGCGTAAGATGAACCGGAATGCCCAGATGTCTTGATGATTGCTTTTTGGCACACGTTCGCTCTTGCGCTCCGTCCGTGGTTCGCGACCTGGGTGACGCCGGCTCCGGAGCTGCTTGGCGGCGTGTTTGATGGTCATGCGGACCTCACGAATTCCGTGTCGCATCCGACCGGATGGCAGTCCGTAGTCGCCCTCGGGATGTAGCTCAGGCACCGCCCAGTCGAGCGAGAGCAGCGCTCGTTCGAGCTCCGCGGCAACGGTCTGTCTCCGTTGCAGCAAGAGAAACCGAGTTACGGTACGAAGCTCTCTGCGAACCGCGGCGATCACGACGTGCGCCCGGTAGAGGTCGTGGTCGTGAGCAATTTGACGGTCTGCGATACCCAAGAACCGATGGACGCGCAGCAACGTCAAGAAAGCGATCAGGGTCCTCATCTCGGCCGCGTCGCCTTTCCAACTTGCGAGCTCCTCGGCGAGCTCGTCGGGACGGACCAACTCCGCGATGTTCGAGAACTCGAGGGGTTCGGGCGGCTCAAAGAACGGGTTCCGCTCTAGATCGCGCACGAAGAGGTCACAGCTCGCCTGAAACGCACCAGCGTCAACTACCGAATGCTCCAAGAAGCGCTCGCTCACCCAACGCGCATCGGTCAGCGAGCGTTCGAGCGCGCGCAAAGACGACTCGGGTTCGTCCAACCGGTCACCC
>QMMB01000335.1 GCA_003647035.1 Deltaproteobacteria bacterium
ACATCGCTGTCGACATCCAGCCAAACGGGAACACCCAGGTTGAACGCGCCCTGATAGCGCCGGTGGTACGCCTGCTGCTCTGCCGAAGAAGGAGGTGGGTATTGCTCGACCGGCTGGCTCGAATACGGGCGGGTCTGGGATGGCTCCGCGGACCAAGCCCCCTGTGCAGATGCAACGGATGTGGAAAAGAGGAGCGCCAGCGCCCCCCCGACCAAGCAAAATCTCGTGTTCATGATGTTTGGTTCAGCCAACGGGTGACTTTCCTGACGAAAGCTCGCGGTCCAAACCGAACACTGAAGGCGCTCAGCCAATTCATCAAGCCCTCGATCGCCACGACCTTGCCTTGCATCATCGAACGATAGGCATGCCTGGCCACTTTGTCGGCCGGGGCTGCACCGAGCTTGAACAACAAGCTCTTTGCATTGCCCGCGGTATCGGCGAAGTTGGTCGCCGTGGCGCCCGGGCAGTGAGCGGTCACGGTGACGCCCGCCGCCCTGACCTCTTCGGCGATGCCTTCGGAGAACATCAGCACGAACGCCTTGGTCGCGTAGTAGATGGCCATGTCGGGTCCGGACCGAAGTCCCGCGGTGGACTCGTTGTTGAGGACTCGACCTTTCTCTCGCGCGAGCATGCCTTGCAAGGCCAAATGGGTGAGCGCGACGAGCGCATCGACGTTGACCTGGATCATGTCCATCTGCGGCACCAGCGAACCCGCGGCAAAAGGACCGGTGGTTCCAAAGCCCGCGTTGTTCACCAGATAGTCGAGCTGCAGATCCTTGTGCTCGAGCTCTGAAAAAATGTGGGCGGGCGCGGCGGGGTCCGTTAGGTCCGCCGCCACGACGTGAGCCGTGATGCCGTGCGCGCTTTCGAGCTCTCCGCCGAGGCTCCGCAGCTTGTCCTCGCTCCGCGCGACCAGCACCAGGTCGTGCCCATCCGCCGCGAAAATCTTCGCGAGCTCCTTGCCGATACCCATCGATGCGCCGGTGATTAGAGCCACTTCCCTCGCACTCATTTGCGTCTCCTTTGCCCTCGCCTCGCTTAGGGGCTTCAGCTGTTCCCGGGGCATGGTATCTTGCGCAGCCTCGATTTCGATCAGGAAAATCGGGAGGAACCGCAATGCCGCAGTCACGACATCCCCAGTGGGAGCCGATCACCGCCTATGTCGCGGACATGTCGTACTTCAGCGGCAAGATGGAGGCCTATCTCCGGTACAAGGAGATTCCGTTCGAGCGACGGGTTGTCGACTCGAAGGTCATGCGGGACGAGATTTTGCCCGCGACCGGCCTGATGAAGGTGCCTGTGCTGCAGCTCGCCAATGGCCAGTGGCTCAAAGACACCACGCCGATGATCGAATGGCTGGAATCGAGCTATCCGGATCCGCCCGTCATCCCGAAGGACCCCGTGCTCCGCTTCATGTCGAAGCTCGTCGAGGACTACGCCGACGAATGGTGTTGGCGGGCCGCCCTCTATTGGCGTTGGCAACCTCTGGAGTCTCGCAAGCTGTTGATGCGGCGCATCGGTCACGAGGTGCTTGCGGATTTTCCGGCGCCCAAGTGGCTCGCGGGTTGGTACTACGGCCGCCGTCAGATGGCGACGTATCTGGCCGGCGACGGGATGAGCGCGGCAACCGAGCCACACATCAAACAGCAGTACCTCGACCTTCTCGACAACATGAGCCTGATCCTCGCGGACCAGCCGTACCTGTTGGGCACTCATCCGACGCTGGTGGACATCGCGTTGTTCGGTCCGATGTTCCGTCACTACGCGCAAGACCCCACGCCGAGCCGGGTCATGGAAGAGCGAGCCCCTGCGGTATACGCATGGGTGGGCCGCGTCTGGAACGCCCGCGCTCATCGCCTCAGGAGCGAGCCCAGCCTTGGTGACTTTGCGCATCCGGGCTGGGAGTACTTCCTCCGAGAGATCGCGCAGAACTACTGGCCGTTCCTTCTCAGCAACGCGCGCGCGTGGGCTGCGGGGAAATCACGTCTCGACCACGAGGCGCACGGCGTGACCTACGAGAACCTCAAGGTCGTGCGCTACCGCGTGTACTGCCTCGAGATGTTGCAGAACGAGTATCGGACGCTCAGCGAGCCGCATCGCAAAGCGGTCGATGGGTTGCTTCGGCCCTACGGCACCCTCAAGTTCATCGATCCGCTCGATTCGGGGCTCATCGATGAGCACCACCTGCCGCTTCGTCCGGGTCGCGCCCAGCCTTCTGCGCTGCAGCGGTTCAAACTGGGCTTGATCGGCACCCCCTGGGACATGCCCGCCAAACCAACGAAAAGGGACAGACCATGACGCGCAAGGATTCGTTCACGCCCCAGTGGTTCGAGGGAGCCCTCCCAAAGCGTTCCTACCGGTCCGCGTTCAAGTGGGGTGCCCCCGATGCCTACAAGCACCCGAATCCGCGACTCTTCGAGCTGATGAAGGAGACCTTCGATCTCGACGACGACCACTTCCGCAAACCGGAGAAACTTGGTCTCGAGGAACTGAAGGCCGATGCCCCGATCTCCCTCACGCCCGAACAGGTGGGCTTCTTCCGCAGCACGTTGGGTGACGAGAACGTGAGCGACGATGTCTACGCGCGGCTCCGGGTGTCTTACGGCAAGACGATGTTCGACGCGCTTCGACTGAGAGACCACGAGGTGGAGAACCTTCCCGACCTCGTGCTCCACCCGCGCGACCGTGACGACGTCGAGAAGATCGTTCGTTACTGCCACGATCAGGAAATCCCTCTGTACACGTTTGGCGCCGGGTCGAGCGTGACCCGCGGTACCGAGTGCTTCAAAGCCGGGGTCTCGATCCACCTCGGCACGCACATGAAGCGCGTCCTGTCGCTCAACGTCGTCAATCAGACCGTCACGGTGGAGCCAGGCATCTTGGGACCGGACCTCGAGGCGGCGCTCAATCAGGCGCGCGAGCGTTTCAATGCGCCGCGCGCCTACACCTGCGGTCATTTCCCGCAGTCTTTCGAGTTCTCGTCGGTCGGCGGCTGGGTCGTGACTCGGGGAGCCGGTCAGAACTCGACGAACTACGGCAAGATCGAGGACATCGTCCTGAGCCAGGAGTACATCACGCCCGTTGGAACGATCAAGACTGTCGACGTCCCCGCTTACGCAACAGGTCCCAACATCGACCAGATCATGATCGGAAGCGAAGGAGCGTACGGGATCTTGGTCGCCGTCACCTTGAAGATTTTCCGCTATCAGCCGGAGAACACGCGCCGCTTCAGCTTCATCTTTCCGGACTGGTCTCGCGCCACCGCGGCGGTCCGCGACATCATGCAGTCCGAGTTCGGTTTCCCGTCTGTTTTTCGATTGTCGGATCCGGAGGAAACGGATGTCGCCTTCAAGCTGTATGGCGTCGAGGGGACTCCAATCGACACGCTGGTGAGCCTGCGAGGCTTCAAGAAGGGAGAGCGGTGCCTGATGCTCGGCACCGTTGATGGAGACGCCACGTACACCAGCATGGTCAAACGACGTCTGCGCGAGGTCTGCCAGACACACGACGGAGGATACACAACCGGGTTCATCACCAAGAAGTGGGAGCACGGACGGTTTGCCGACCCCTACATGCGCGACGACCTGCAGGACTACGGCATCCTCATCGACACTCTCGAGTGCGCAACGAGCTGGGACGACCTGCCGAAGGTGCACGAGCAGGTGCGGGCCTATGTGAAGGCCCGCCCACAAACCGTATGCATGGCGCACATGTCGCATTGCTACCCGCAAGGGGCCAACCTGTACTTCATCTTCATCGCGAAGATGGGGCACGAAGAGTTCAAGGAGTTTCACCGTGGTTTGCTCGACGCCATTCAGGCGTCGGGCGCAGCGATGAGTCACCATCATGGCATCGGGAAGATGACGGCGCCGTGGCTGGAGGGTCAGATCGGCAGAGACGAGCTCGAAGTGCTGCGGGCGCTCAAGCGCCATTTCGATCCGAAGAACGTGCTGAACCCGGGCGGCACCCTCGCGCTCGATCTTCCTGACGAGGAACGCCGCCTACCTTGAGCTCGGGCGACGACATCGCTGTGCGTCTCGTCGCGCCGGCGGAGGCTTCGCTGCTGATCGCGTTGATTCGGAGTTGCTATGGCGAGACTTACGTCGATCCGTCCTTCTATCACGAACCGGCGGTGAGCGAGCTGCTAGCCAGCCAGCGGCTTCATTCGATCGGCGCCTTTACCGACGCAGGTCAGCTGGTTCGTCACATGGGCATTACCGCACGCGCGCACGGGGGCGGCACTGCGGACGCCGGCATGACGC
>QMMB01000336.1 GCA_003647035.1 Deltaproteobacteria bacterium
AGGCACAGATCGCGGCCAACGAGAAGGGCGCGCGGTTACTCGACGAGCTTCTCGCGCGCTACGGGATCGAGGTCGTCGCCGCATATATGCAACACATTCAAGACAACGCGGCCGAGTTGACCGCGCGCGCGATCGAACGCCTACCGGATGGCCAGCATGCGTTCGAGGATCGGCTGGACGACGGGGCGCGCATTGCGGTGCGGATCACCGTCCGCGGCTCTACGATGGAAATCGATTTCGAGGGAACGGACGACGCGCTCGGCAACAACCTCAACGCGCCGCGGGCGGTCACCATGGCTGCCGTTCTCTATGTTCTACGCGTGTTGGTCGGCAAACCGATCCCGCTCAATAGCGGTTGTCTGCGCCCCGTCACCGTTCGGATCCCGAAAGGGTCACTCCTTTCGCCCGACCCCGATGCCGCGGTAGCGGCGGGCAACGTCGAAACTTCGCAGCGCATCGTAGATGTTCTGTTCGGCGCACTCGGTCTCGCCGCAGCAAGCCAGGGAACCATGAACAATGTTACCTTCGGGGACGATCGGTTCGCGTACTACGAGACCCTCGGGGGCGGAGCGGGCGCGACGGAACGCCAACCGGGCGCCTCGGGCGTGCACACCCATATGACCAACTCGAAATGCACCGACCCGGAGGTCCTCGAAACCCGGTTTCCAATAAGGGTTCGTCGATTCGAGCTCAGGTCCGGCTCGGGTGGGACGGGCGCGCACGCCGGGGGTGACGGCTTGATTCGCGAGCTCGAATTCTTGGCGCCAATGCGAGTTTCGGTGCTCTCCGAGCGGCGTGTCGTTCCCCCCTATGGTATGCGCGGCGGCGGTCCAGGAGCCCGTGGAATGAACCTTCTCAACGGCAAGGAGCTCGCGCATCGCGTCACCGTCGAGGGCTCGGCGGGCGACGTCCTGCGCGTCGAAACACCGGGAGGTGGCGCCTGGGGTGACTCCACATGACGCCAAGAGAGCTGTGGCGACGTCTCCAGCAGATCGTCTTTCACAACATTTTGCACCTCGATGATACTCCCCACCGCATCGCGTGGGGCGTGTTCATCGGCTCGATGATCGCGTTTACGCCGACCCTCGGGTTTCAGATCGTGTTGTACTTGTTGATCGCCGCACTCCTTCGCGCCAACAAGCTGTCGGGCATTCCGATCTTGTTCATCAGCAATCCGTTTACCGCCGTGCCGCTCTATTACGCGACATGGTCGGTCGGCGCGGCCGTGCTTCATCCGGAAAAGCAAGTCACACGCGCCACGATCAAGACCTGGCTCGGAAACACCGGCCGGGCGCTCCAGCACGGTGGCGTCGAGCGTCTGCTCGAAGCCGAATTCTGGAGTGATACGGGTAGGCTCTTGGCCAGCACGGGCGGGGAGCTTTGGATGGGCGCGCTGGTGTGCGGCCTGTTCGTCGGGCTACCCTCGTACTTCATCACCCGCTGGGCCATCAACGCCTTCCGTCACTTGCGCGAAGAACGTCGGCTCTCTCACGCCCCGTAAAAACCCGCCGGGGCTTGCCCGACGCCAGGTGAGAACCAGGTGAGAAGAGACAGCCGACGGACCGTAAGACGATCCGTCGGCCTGGGATCAAGCTTTTTTCTTGGAGCCGCCGACGCGGTCGGAAAGCTCGCCCATCGACCCCGCGAGACTGCTGATCATCTCGGATGTGCTCGTGAGGGTGGTGGCAGCGGCTTCGATCGCGGTACGGGAGACGCCGAGCCACAGGCCGGTGACCTTGCGGCCCAGCGTGGTGACGCTCTCGGCGGTCTTGGTGACCTGGTCGACAGCTGCGTTGACGTTTTCTTCAATGGTGGCTTGGATTTGTTCTTGCTCAGTCATCGGCTTTCTCCTGGTTGGGTGTCGATGCGCGGGGCAGGGCGTCCCTGCCCGTAATCAGTTTTCGGCCGGGGTCATCGAAGAGGACCATGTAGGCCTCGGACCCGGCGGGGAGCTTCTCGCCGGTCACGCCACAGACAGTGTCGTGGACCAGAGTGATCGGCGTCACGCCGACCGCACCGTCGAGAGGAGCCACGACGGGTGCCGGCTCCTCCGCTGGCGCGGGCGTATCCGAGCTTCCGCTCAGATGCTCGAGCGTGTCGAGCGCGTCCTCGAGGAGCGCGCGAACCACGTTGGACACGGGAACCCGCCAGGCGTTGGCGACCCGCTTGAGCTCTTGCTCGAGCACGGCCGGCACACGGGTATGCAGTACCCGTTCTTTCCTGCCATCGGTGCGGCTCTTCTTGTCGTCTCCGTCGCTCATAGCCTATGTGTAACACAACGTGATACAAGCGCCAGATATTTTGTGTCACAATTGTGTAAAGATTTGTAATTGTGAGCTTTTATGGCAGCAAATCTCGCTTCGATTAATGTGTCACACCTGCTCACGCGGATGCTCAATGGTGATTTGACCCACGAAATCCAACTGTTAGAGTCGGCCGCCGTGACTCGCACATCCCGCTCCCGAAAAGCCCTGATCCTCTGCTTGGCGGCCGCCGCGCTTCTCACCGCCGCCGACCTCGGCAGCAAGCATTGGGCACTCGACCGCCTCTCTCAGCCTTCGCCGCTCGCCTCGGACCCAGTCTGTCAGCCCAATGACTACGGCCGAATCCAGACCCAGCGGGCCCAGCGGCCGCCGGTGGTCCTGATCGAGGGCTATCTGGAGTTTCGATACGCCGAGAACTGCGGGGCGGCCTTTGGGTTCATGCGCGATATGCCAACCCTGGTTCGCAAGGGGGTGTTCTACGTCGCGGCCGCGGGAGCCGTCATCCTGCTTCTGTGGATGTTCGTCACCGGTCGCGGGGGCACCTTGTTCGCCATCAGCGTTCCGCTGATCATCTCGGGCGCCGCCGGAAACTTCGTGGACCGCGTCCGGCTAGGCTACGTCGTCGACTTCATCCGTTTTCATCTCAACGACCGCTGGGCGTACCCAACGTTCAATGCCGCCGACGCATGGATCACCATCGGTGTGGTGCTGATTCTCATCGAAGGCTTCATCGATGGACGCCGTGAGAAGCGGGCGGGCAGTCCCCGCTGAAACAGTGTCAGTGACTGGGCCCGTGTTGGTGCCGCTACGCTTGGGTGATCTCGAGACCTAGCCGGGTGGCTTCGATCTCGGTGTCGTGCTCGCTGCTGGTGTCGGCGCCGCCCTGGGCGAAGCTGGAGGCGAGGGTTTCGGTGGCGATGCGTTGCGCGTGTTCTTCGATCGCTTCGGCCAGTGTTCCGTCCGCGTTCCAGCTGACCTCGATTCTGGCCTCGTAGGCCCAGTCCATGGCGTTGCGGGCTCGCTGGACGCGGTTGATCACCTCGCGGGCCAGGCCTTCGCGGCGGAGGCTGTCGTTGACGCGCGTGTCGATCACGACGACTTGGCCCGCGCCCGATGCCGCTGCGAAATCTTCGCGCGCGCTCAATCGCACCTCGACCTCGTCTCGGGTGAGCTCGATCGGCCCGTCCGGCAGCTCGACGACGATCTTTTGGTTCTCTTCCATCTCGACGTAGAGCGCGGAGCCGTCCGCTTCGGAGAGAGCCTTCTTGCAGGCGGGGACTTGTTTGCCGAGCTTCGGCCCGAGAACGCGGAAGTTCGGCAGGAGCTCGAACTCGACGTACTTGTGCGGTTCCTGAGTAAATCCGAGCTCGCGCACATTGAGCTCCTCGCGAATCGCGCTCGCGAACCGGTCGATAGCCTGCCGCTCCGTGTCGTCGGCAACGACGACAATCGCCTCGGCGAGCGGCTGCCGAACCTTGAGCTTGTTTTCGTTTCGAACGCGCTGCCCCAGCGTCACGACGTTGCGAACCCGTTCCATGGTCCGACGGAGCTCGTCGTCCACGCGCGCCGAGTCCGGCTCGGGGAAGGCCGCCAGATGGACCGATTCAGGAGCGGACGGGTCGTCTTTGCAAACCAAGTTCTGGAACAGAGTCTCGGTCATGAAGGGGATGAACGGTGCGGCCAACTTGGTGAGATCAACCAACACCTCGTAGAGGGTGCTGAACGCGGCGCGCTTGTCGGCGGAATCATCGGAGGCCCAGAAACGGGCGCGGCTCCGGCGGACATACCAATTCGACAGCCCGTCGACGAAGCCGAGAAGCCGCCTCCCCGCCGTGTGGCTCTTGTATGTGTCGAGCTCCTCTCGAACCGCCCGAACGGTCGCATCGAGCTCGGCGAGCACCCAGCGATCCATGTCAGGGCGCTCCTCGAGCCCGGGCCGTTCGTCGGCAGCCGTCCAGCCATCGATGTTCGCGTAGGTGACGAAAAAGCTGTA
>QMMB01000337.1 GCA_003647035.1 Deltaproteobacteria bacterium
AAGCGCGTCGATGATGAGCCCCGTCAGCTTCTCGTTCGACACACGCGTGGACCCGCCCTTCTCCAACACCTTCGCCGCATTCACCGCCGCGTTGAGCGGGTTCTTCACCTCGTGGGCGAGGCCGGCGGCAAGCGTCCCCGCGGAAGCAAGGCGTGCCTGATCGGCAAGCTGCAGATTGAGGCCACGCATCTTGAGATGCGCGCGAATGCGGGCTTGAAGCACTTTGGTGTGGAAGGGCTTTGAGACGAAGTCGTCCGCGCCCGCCTCGTAACCCTCGAGTGCCGCTTCATTCTCACCACGCGCGGTGAGCAGAATCACAGGGATGTGCCGCAGGGAAGGGTCCTCCTTGATGGTGCGGCAGAGATCGAGACCGCTAGTGCCTGGCATCATCACGTCCGTGAGGACCAAGTCGGGGCGGTGCTGTTTCAGGAGCTCTAGCGCTTCCGCGCCGTCGCCCGCGGCATCCACATCGTAGCTCTCCTTCAAGACGCCCACGATGAAGCCCCGAAGATCGACCTCGTCCTCCGCTACCAGGATTCGAGGAACCCGCCCGCGGTCGAGCAGAACACGCTCGGGCGGACGCTGGCTCTGGCGCAACTCGGCCGTAGTCTGTTCCATTGGGCGCGTATGCACCCCGGTCATGCGATCCTCGACACGACGGCCAGGATGAGGGTCCATCTGGACCTGTCGCCGCTCGATCATCTCGGTGTGAAAGTGATCCTTGCCGCTCTTCAAGAAGAGCGTAAACGTCGAACCACTACCCAGCTTACTGTCCACCGTCAGGGACCCTCCGTGCAGTTGCGCAAGCTCACGAGCTAGTGCGAGCCCGATGCCTACGCCGCCCTGCTGACGCCGCTCGGAGGTCTCGGTCTGATGGAAACGCTCGAAGATCCGCTCCTGCTCCTCGCGCGGAATGCCCGGACCGGTGTCCGTCACCTCGACAGATGTGCCGGCTGCATTGTGGAATACGCTAACCCCAATCCGACCTCCACGCGGAGTGAACTTCATCGCGTTCCCAATGAGATTCGTGAGAATTATCTCGATGCGGTGCGGGTCGCCGAACATTTCAGGAGGCTCGCCCTCCGACGAGAACACCATCTCGACGTCCTTGCATTTCGCTGCCGGAGCGGCGTTTCCGGCTACACGCTGTGCGAGATTCTCCATGTCGACTTGCATCACCCGCAAGCGCAGGCCTCCCGCCTCGAGTCTCGCCAGATCAAGGAGATCGTCGATCATACGAAGGAGTCGGGTCGCGTTCCGACGAACGACCGTGAGCGCATCACGTTCCGCGCTCGGGCGGAGTTTGTCTAGCAGTTGATCGACGGGAGACAGAATCAACGTGAGGGGCGTACGCAGCTCGTGGGAGACGTTCGCGAAGAACTTGCTCTTGAGCTCGTCAACCTCTTGCGCCTGCCTCAGAGCGTCTGCCAGGTCAGTCGCGCGTTGGCGCTCCGCCTCCCGGAGCGACTCCGTAACTAGTTTCTCCTGCTCGAGAGCATGCCTCGCGTCATGCTCCCTCTTTGCTGCGTTGTACCGGGTGACCGCCAGCACGACGTTCAGGACGACACCCGACAGCAGGTATCCGTGAGCGGCGTCGGCTTCGTAGCCGGCGATTTCGATCTGGGCTATGGCGATTTCGCCGACGGCCAAGATCGCCAAAGCGTTAGTGAGCCCCCACCACCACCTCCAGAGAATGAACGAAGCAGAGGCCCATTCGAGGATAAACAGAACGATGACATGGCTCAGTACGTATTCAGGTGTATCGGGGATCATCGCGGCTGTCGCGATGGCCCACGTCGGAAACCAAACCCAAGCCGCCGCGTTCTTCCAGAACGGCCGTCTAGCCCGCAGCGCAAAGAGCGTAAGCGCCGACGCAACAAAGATCGCGGCCGCTCGGTAGAGCAGGAACTTCTCTGCAAACTCGGGAAAGTCCTCGAAGTCCGCAGGAGCCCACAGCAGGTACAAGACTGCGGTTACAACCGTCCACGGAATCAGCAGGCGCGCGTTCCTGTCAGACAGCTTGGCGCGAAGAGACAGATCCCCGCGTTGGGTGGTGTCCAAGCCGTTCGCCCGGTTGGAAAAGTTGTTCAGTTGCATTGCCCCATCCGTATGTCCCCTTTGGCATTTTACACATGGAACGGCGCGCCGGTCGACCTCCAGGCCGTGTTCCTGAATGTCTGTACCGTTGGGAATTGGCGATCTTCCTGCTAAGCAGCGGGCTTCTGTGCGACAATCCGGCTTACCGCCATTCCTTAACCCTACCCCGTTGTCATGCGCCTTGAACTCAAATCTAATGTCGAGACCCCCGCCTCAGATCGGCGCAGTCAGATCCCCGTTAGGGTGAGCTGCCAGGGTCGCACGTCCATCGTCCTCGTTGCGGAAATGGACGCTTCACTGGCCCGAGACTGGGAGGCATCAAAGAACACGGCGTTCTGGAGCGATGTCGAAGCTGAAGGCATCGCCGCCAACGCGGTTGTCATGGTTTCTCCCGGAGTGCTGCCTAAGCTGCTCAACGGCGGTGTCGATTCTCGATCGGTCACAGACGGTTTTTCCCGCAGCCGTGGCTACCTACGGGAAGAGTTGGCAGCGTGGGTGGTCAACCGGCTTTGCGAGGTCCTCTATATGGTCCCGTCGCAATTCGATGCGACGCAGGATTGGGCTCGCCATGGCGTTGACTCAGCCGTAGCCCTTGAACTCATTGCGGATCTGGAAGACCTTTTGGGCACGAGGCTTCCGCAGACGTTGGCCGAGTGCAGAACGCCCAACGAGCTTGTGAACTCGGTGGCTGAGCGGATGCTCGATGGCCGCGACGGACTTCCCTGGTGGCGGTCGCCCTGGGCCACGGTGGAGAGCGTTTGATGTCCATCCGTCCCCGCGAATACAAATCGCGTGACGTCAGGTACGTGCCTATCGATCCGCTGGCCCTGACCGTACGGGTGGGAGACATCGTCCTCGGCTGGGTCGAAAATCTGTCTTCGCGCGGCCTTCTCATCGCGAGCAAGGCCCAGGACCTGCGAGCCGGCGAGGTACTAAACGATCTCGCTCTCCATTGGCGCGCCGAAAAGATCGCGCTGCCCGCGGCGACCGTCAAGCGCGTTAGCAGGTCGGCGCATGCTCCAGGCGAGGTGAGACTTTCGCGGATCGCTTGCTCCTTCGACGATCCGCCCGACGATGCGTTGGAGGTCTTGCGTCCTGCCATCCAGCCGGCGGCCTACGTCACTGGTGAGCTCCGACGCCAAATCAATGGTCCGGGAGACTCCGAGCCGCCGGAGCAGCGAGACCTCCGCGACTTTGCGGACAGCGGGACATCGCGCCTTCTCGACAAGTGCGACGACTTCTACGCATACATGCGTTCCCTTCAGGAGACCGGGCACTACCAGTCCCTCTATCGAGCGACGCTGACCACGCCGCTCGACCACCGTGTTTCGATCTACAACCCAGTCACTCATCGGGAAGAAGACTTCGTCTGCTTTGATTCGAACAGCTACCTCGGGCTCCATGTGCATCCCCGCGTCGTCGGGGCGACGTCTGAAGCGCTCGCGGAGTTCGGATACGGGACTCCAAGTGCACAGCTTCTCAGTGGTACCAATCGCCACATGCGCGAGCTCGAAGACACCATCAGTTGGTTTCACGGTCGCAAGGATACAATCATCTTCAGCAGTGGGTACGGCGCGAACATCGGAACGATCACGGCCCTGATCGGGCGAAACGATATCGGAGTTGCCGACCAATACAGCCATGCGAGCATCCACGACGCTTGCGGGTGGGCAAACCCTAAGCAACTCCGTACATTCCCGCATCGAGACAATAGCGCCCTCGACGGGATCCTGCAGCGCATGCTGGCGGCGAAACCCGAAGCTGGCCGGCTGATCATTTCCGATGGTGTGTTCAGCATGCATGGTTCGCTCGCGGACCTGCCCGGGCTCCGAAAGGTGGCCGACAAGCACGGCGCGACTTTGATGTTGGACGAGGCCCATTCTACAGGTGTGCTCGGTGCGACCGGTCGTGGTCTCGAGGAGCACTACGGCTGTAGCGGTGCCGTGGACGTACTGATGGGCACCTTCAGCAAGGCACCCGGGACGGTTGGCGGCTACGTGACCGGGTCCGAGGAGCCGATGTCCTATCGGCTGTTCTTTGCCAACTCGGGGAGGTTCAGTGCGTCTATCCCTGCAGCGCTCTGCGCGGGTCTCAAAGTAGCCTTCGAGATTATGGCAAACGAAACGGAGCCTAGAGAACGCCTTTGGGAGAACATC
>QMMB01000338.1 GCA_003647035.1 Deltaproteobacteria bacterium
AGCAGGCAGAGACCCACGCGCTGTTTCGCAATCCGCGACATCCGTACACGCGAGGCCTCCTGCGCAGCTTGCCGAGCGCTCGCAATCGTGGCGAACGGTTGCCCACCATCCCCGGAATCGTCCCCGACCTCCGCACGCTGCCGCCCGGGTGCCGTTTTCAAGATCGCTGCGACTTGGTCACCGGCGCGTGCCGCACTGACGAGCCGACCTTGCAGCAGTACGGTCAAAATGAGGTGTCGTGTTTCCACGCCGAGGCGTCGGGATGAGCAAGCAACCGATCATTGCGGCCGAGTCGCTGTGCAAAACGTTTCGCGGCCCGTCACGGGGCATCGGGCGCGGCCGTTCGGAGTTGCGCGCCGTGGATGGCGTCACCTTGGAGGTCATGCAGGGCGAAACGCTGGGCCTGGTCGGCGAGTCGGGTTGCGGCAAGAGCACGCTGGGGCGCCTGCTATTGCGGCTGCAGGACCCCACGAGTGGACGCATCTATTTCGACGGACACGACATCACTCATTTGTCGCAGTCCGAGCTGCGACCGTTTCGCGGCGACATGCAGATCATCTTTCAGGACCCCTACAGTTCGCTCAACCCCCGCATGACCGTGCGGGCAGCGCTAAGCGAAGCGCTCCGCGTGCATGGGATGGTAAGCGCAGCATCGGAGGAGGACCAGCGGATCGCCGCGTTGCTCGAGCGGGTTGGCTTGCGACCCGAGCACATGCGGCGCTATCCCCACGAGTTCTCCGGCGGCCAGCGTCAGCGTATCGGCATCGCGCGCGCTCTTGCCGTCTCCCCGCGCTTCATCGTGGCCGATGAGCCTGTTAGCGCCCTCGACGTTTCCATCCAGGCGCAGATCGTCAACCTCCTGAGCGACCTTCAAGAAGAGCTCGGGCTGAGCTATCTGTTCATCGCCCACGACCTTCACGTCGTGGAACATGTAAGCCAGCGTGTCGCGGTCATGTACCTGGGCCGGGTGGTGGAGCTCGCGACCTCGGGTCAGATGTACAGCCGGCCCCGTCATCCCTATACGGAGGCGCTTCTGAGCGCCGCGCCCGAGCCGGACCCGACCGCCCGAAAACGGCGCTTGCTCTTGCAAGGCGACGTGCCGAGTCCCCTTGACCCGCCGAGCGGTTGTGCCTTTCATCCGCGCTGTCCGATCGCGGAAAAAGGGCTGTGTGATCGCGAGGTTCCGGGGCTTCGGGCGCTCGAGTCCGGACATGAGGTCGCCTGCCACTTGGCCCGGTAGCGGTTGCGGGGCTTAGTCCAAGTGGGGTAACTATTCCCAATGGCGGATTCGACCGATGAGCTCGGGATCGATCGATACTATCGGAGCTTCTCCGCGGGGACCACGCTGTACTACGCGGGCGCTCCGGCGGCCGAGCTTTATCTGATCCGGAGCGGGAGAGTGCGGCTGGTCAAGCGCGCGCGAGGGGTCGAGCGAACCATTGGCCTCTACTGTGCAGATGAGATCATCGGCGAAGAGGCACTCTTGGCGGGGGCGCATCGCTCGGCCAGTGCGGAGGCGATCGAGCCGGTGAGCGCGTTGGTTATCGAGAGCGACACCTTTCGGGCCCTCGTGCGGCAACGTCCGGACTTGGGCGAAGGGGTCATGCAGCAGCTCGCGCGGAGGCTGCAGCGAGCGGCGGAGCAGATCGACAATTTCTCTCTGCCGGACCCGACGATCCGGGTGCTGAACACCCTGTTGCATGCAGTCGAGGATGCCGGGGAGGGCCCGATCGAGCTCTCGCCGCTCGAATTATCCACCCGAACTGCATTGGACCTCGACCAGGTCAAGGCCGTGATCGGTCAGTTGAGGGAGCGTGGCTACCTCACGGTGGGGGATCAGACGATCACCATCAGCGACGCTACGGCGCTGCGCCAACTTCACGATTTGCTCGGACTCAAAGAGGACGTCCGGCACGGACTGGCTGTCGGTAAACCGACACCCCTTCTTGACCGCGGTCGCCGCACTCAGTAGACCCGGTACGTGCTTCGAGCGTGGGGATTGGTTTGGCTGGCCTGCCTAGTCATTGGGTGCGTGGGCTGTGTGACAGCCTCGGGGGCGACTACGCCAGATGGTGACCGCTCAGAACGGGAGTTGCAGCTTGCGGCGGCCCTTCGGACGGAGGGGCAGATGGCCAGTGCCATTGAACATCTGCATTTCGCCCTCGAGCTCAATCCGCGCAACGCGGAGGCCCACCTGCTTCTGGGGTTCATCCAAATGGAACGCCGCGACTACGGGAAAGCAGAGGATGAGCTGCGTACCGCGATCAAGCTGCTGGAGAAGCAAAAGCGCGGGGGCTCGGCGCTTGCCGAGGCTCGCAATATTTATGGGCTCTGCCTGATGGAGTTGGCGCGCTATGAGGAAGCCGCCACCGTGCTCCGGCAGTCCGCAACCGACGAACTGAACACAGCTCCACATCTTGCGTGGGGCAATCTCGCGCTGGCACAGTTAGAGATGAGGGAATATCAAGAGACGTTGAAGTCTACGATGGAGGCGGTCCGGACACAGCCGCGATTTTGCGTGGGTTACTACACCATGGCGCGCGCCTTTTGGCATTTGCAGCAGCTCCAAGATGCGGAGCGCGCGCTCGACAGCGCCATCAACGCCGACCCGTCGTGTGCAAGCAGCATCCAGCTTCAAGGCGCGTGGCGGCTACGCGGAGAGGTGCGTGCCCGCCTGGGCCATCGCCAAGATGCCATCGCCGACCTGGAACAGTGCGTGGAACTCGACCCATATTCGAACGACGGACACATGTGCCAATCCATACTCGAGGAGTCGCGATGATGCGTGATTCGATCGGCGACTATCTGAAGACCGAGCGTGAGACGCGCCGACTTTCCATCGAGGAGGTCTCGAGCACGACGCGCATTCCCCGCAGGACGCTCGAATCGCTCGAGGATGATCGCTTCGAAGATCTGCCCAGTGGTGTTTTCGTCCGCGGCTTCATCAAGGCGTACGCGTCGGCGGTCGACATCAATGCCGACGAGGTCCTTGCGCGTTTCGACGAGGAGCGCCCGCAAACCCTGTTCCCGGCACCGTTGGCGACGGTCCATAGTCGCCGCGGGTATGGGGCTCTTTTGTTGGCGATCACGACGGCGGCGCTTTTCGCGATCATCGTGGCCACCTTTGCCTTGGTGCGGCGCGCGCCTGCACAGGACGATCCGATTGAGCTATCCTCCGCGATGCCGTGCCAAGTAGAAGCCGCCAGAGTCGAGCGCTCCTTCTGCGCTCCGTCGACTATCGCGACTCCGACCGCATCGTCACCCTCCTGACCGAGGACTACGGCAAGATGTCTGCGCTCGCTCGCGGTGCGCGGAAAAGCCAGCGCCGATTTGGCGGTGCGCTCCAACCCTACGTCTTGATGAACGTGTACTTCCGACCTGGCCGCGGTGACCTCGCGCACCTGGAACGCGTGTCGGTCGATCGATCGTTTCACGAGATCCTTCGAAGCCTCGGGGCGATTGGTGCGGCCGGCGCAGCGTTGGCCGTCATTCGCGAGCGCGTGCCCGACCACGAGCCAGAGCCGGCTGTGTTCGACACCGCGGTGCGGTTGCTGACCGCGCTCAACGAAGGCGTGCCGGCCGAGGAGGCGTTGCTGTGCCTTCAGATCCGAGTCCTTGCGCTGCTCGGCTTCGCGCCGACCCTCGACCGATGTGTGCATTGCGGCAAGACACCGGCGCAAGGACGTTCCGCCTCCTTCGACGGCGTACGAGGTGGGATTGTGTGCAGGGCGTGCGGTGGCGGGCGATTGGTGCTGTCGGCGGACGCACTTCGGCGTTGGGCTGTGGTACAGGCGACGTCGGAGTTTCCGGAGGAGCCTTGGCCCGATCGGGAGCGTGAAGAGATCCACGACGCGTTGGCGGAACTCGACACGAGCCACGCGACGGTCAGCGTTCGTGAGCGAACGGCAGCGGCATCGGGCCGGTGGGGGCGCCGCATCTCATGAGTGAAGCGCCCGAGCCAATCGAGCTGCGCGCGCCCCGCCGAGCTAGAGTGATGGAAATCGATTGGGCCGACGGGCATCGCAGTGTTTACCCGCATGAGTTACTTCGCGGATTCTGCCCCTGCGCGACGTGTCAGGGTCACGAGGGCCCGATCCGATTCGCGGAAGGTGGCGAGCTCGAGTTGGCGGACATCGAGTCGGTGGGGAATTACGCGCTCCAGCTCGTGTGGGGCGACGGACATCAGACCGGGATCTACAGCCATCGGTTCCTGCGAAGCCTGTGCGCATGTTCATCCTGCG
>QMMB01000339.1 GCA_003647035.1 Deltaproteobacteria bacterium
ATCCGTGTGCTCCCCCTGCCGAGACGACCGCCTGCGTAAAAGTGGCCGTCCGCCAGCGGCGGTGCCAGCGTCAGTGGCGGTGGCAGGGCCAGGGTCAGTGCCGGTGTCAGTGCCAGTGCCAGTGCCAGGGGGGGGGGCTAGACGCGTTCTACGTCTAGGACGCCCTTTAATTTGGCTACGCCTCGCATGATGTCTCGCAGGCGATCGAGGTCGCCGATTCGGAAGTGGAACATGTTTTCGGCGCGCCCGTCCTTGGACAGGCACGACGCCTCGCTGATGCTGATGCCGTTGGACGAAAACACCGACGACACCGAAGCAAGGATACCGGCGCGGTCGTCGGTCATGACTCGGAGGGAGACCGGAAGATCAACGTCGATATCGTCAGCCCAACTGACCTGGACACGGCGCTCGGGATCGAGCTCCAACACTCGCGGACAGCCCCTGCGATGCACCGACACCCCGCGACCTCGCGTGATCCAACCGGTGACGGCATCGCCCGCGACCGGGTTACAGCACTGGGCAAACCTCACGAGCATGTTGTCCATGCCTTCGATGCGGATGCCTGCACCATCGGAATCGCCCGAGACACGTTGAACCGTGCGCTCGAGAAAGCCGGGACGTAGGCTGTCACGCTCGGTGTCCTCGCTCGGAACGACCTCTTCCATCACGGTGGGTAGCGCCAGCTTTCCGATCCCGATGCGCGCGTACAGCTCGTCCTCGGTGCCGGCATGGAAGTGCGAAAGGACTTCCTTGGCGCGTTTGCTCTTCAAGAAACGCGAAAGCGACATGTCGTTCTTGCGCAGCTGCTTTTCGAGGAGCTCCTTTCCGAGCTTTACCGCGTGCTTCCGCTCCTCGGTTCGCAGGTAAGCACGAATCCGCCCTCGGGCGCGGCTCGTGCTGACGAACTCCAGCCAATCCTTGCTCGGATGATGGTTCCTGCTGGTGATGATCTCGACGACATCGCCGTTCTGCAGCTTGTGGCGCAAGGGAATGATCGCGCCGTTGACGCGAGCCCCAGAGCATCGATGTCCAACCTCGGAGTGAACCGCGTACGCGAAGTCGACGAGCGTCGCGCCGCGCGGCAGGGTTTTGACATCTCCCTTGGGCGTGAAGACGTACACGTCCTCCGGGAAGAGATCGACCTTCACGCTCTCGTAGAACTCCTCGGGGTCGACGACGTCTTTCTGGAACTCCAGTAGCTGACGAAGCCAAACGAATCGCGCCGCATCCTTCGGGTCGATGCCACCGGTATGCTCTTTGTACTGCCAGTGCGCGGCGATCCCGTAGTCGGCGGTGCGGTGCATCTCGTGCGTGCGAATTTGAATCTCTACGCGCCGGCTGCCCGGCCCAATGACCGTCGTGTGAAGCGACTGGTACATGTTGGACTTCGGGAGCGCGATGTAGTCTTTGAAGCGCCCCGGCACGGGTGTCCACTCCGAATGAACGACCCCGAGCGTCGCGTAGCAGTCGGCCACGTTCTCCGTAATGACACGAAACGCAACGAAATCGTGTACCTGCTCGAAACCGATGCCGCTCGACTTCATCTTGCGGTGAAGCGAATAGAGGTGCTTGCGTCGCCCGCTGATCTGCACCGAGAAGCCGCGAGTCAGCAACATTTTCTTTAGCTTGGCGGTGACATCCGCCATGTAGTTGTCGGTGCTCTTGGCGACCGCCTGGACTTGTTCGTCCAAGACGGCGTAGGCGTCCGGCTCCAGGTGTTTGAAGCTTAGATCTTCGAGCTCCGCCTTGAGCCATTGAATCCCCAAACGCCCAGCGAGCGGCGCGTAGATCTCCACCGTCTCCCGCGCAATCCGCTCCTGCGCAGTCGTCGACATGTGTTCGAGGGTCCGCATGTTGTCGAGACGATCGGCGAGCTTCACCAGGAGCACGCGGATGTCGCGCGCCATGGCGACGAGCATCTTGCGGAAGCTCTCTGCTTGCCGGTCTTCGCGGGAAGCGAAGTTGACCTTACCGAGCTTGGTCACACCATCGACCAAGAAGGCGACCTCTTCGCCAAACACCGATTTGATGTCGGGGATGCTCGCTTCGCAATCCTCGACAACGTCGTGAAGCAACGCTGCGCACACGCTCGACGCATCGAGTCGCATGTCCGCAATGATGTCCGCTACTGAAACCGGATGGATGAAGTACGCATCACCCGACTTGCGCGACTGCCCGTCGTGCATGCGCGAGGCATAGACGTATGCCTTGTTGATCAGATCGGTATCCGCTCGGGGATGGTATCCCTGCACCTTTTCAAGAATATTGGTGAGGCGGACCATGGCGCGCTAACGGGGCAAACCTCAATTTAACACCCTCTCTAATTGGTGCCAAGGTACTGACCCGTTTGGGGTTTGGGTGAAAGCCATTTGCATGTCGGACTGGGGATCAAATATAGGGCCATCGTCGACGAAGCGAAGGATCGCCATGGCGATAGCCCTGATCGGGGTGGTTTTCGTGGGTAGTTTGCTCGCGGGGGTGTGGCCGAGGGACGTCGAGGTGGCTTACAGGCTGGGTCCGGGCGTGACCGAGCTCGATGTGGACTATCTGCAAGAAGGAGAAGCCGTCGCGAGTGCCCGGTTCAAGCGGCGAGACACGAAAATTGCCGTCATTCGGCATACCGTGCGCCTCCAACCGGGCGAGTATGAGGTTCGATTCATCGTGTACGGCCCCGACGGACGGGGCATCGAGCAGGCCAAGGTGCTGATCGTGCCGGCCGAAGTTCTCACTCGCTTCGACCTCAGAGAAGCGACCACCCGGTCACCATGAGCGGCGACAACAAAACAAAAAAACACCCCACCTTGGTTGCGGCGGTCGCGGCTACCGTGGCCATGGCCCTCTGGATGGCCAACCGCGAGCCGTTCTCATTCGGACCGCTGTGGGGAACGCTCATCACCCTGGTGGCCGTCATCACATGGGTCGCCTGGCTCGTTCCAACGCCGGAGGGTGCAACGACGGGATGGCGGGAGACGACCTTTGGCAAGTTACCGAACGAACGCCTGTCGCCCATGGCGGCGGTGGGGTTAGCGCTAACCGTGATGATCGCGGGTGCCATGCTCGGGGGATACGAGGGGCTGCCGATCACGATCGTCCTCGCGTTGCTCTGCTTGATCCCGCCTGCGGTTCGACGGCCGGGGCTTTTCGTGATGCTCGCGATCTGCGCGATCTACCTGCCCCTGCTCGGCACAACCAGCCTCTGGGACCCGTGGGAGACTCACTACGGAGAGGTCGCCCGCGAGATCCTCGCCCGCAACGACTGGATCAGCCTGTGGTGGGCGCAGGACAAATGGTTCTGGTCGAAGCCGGTGCTGCTCTTCTGGATGGAGGCGTTGAGCATGGGGTTCCTTGGCGTCGATTTCATGCCCGACGCCAACCCTGCCAGCCCGGAGTGGGCGTTGAGGCTCCCGACTCTTGCGATGACCCTCTTCGCGCTTGCGGTGATCTACGCGACCACCCGCCGCTACTTCGGTCCGCGAGCGGGCGTGCTCGCCACGTTGGTCACCGCGACGATGCCACAGTTCTTCTTCATCTCGCATCAGGCGATCACCGACCTGCCATTGGTTGCGGCCATCACGATCGCGTCCTGTTGTTTGATCGTGGCGATGCACGAGGGCCAAAACCGTGAGGTGACGGTTTTTCAGATTGGACGATGGAGGGTTTCACTCCAGCACGTCGTCGTGTTTGCGATCGTCCTTCTGATTCTCCCGCAGGCGGTCTATCTCATCTCGCGCAACATCTCGTGGGTCGAAGGCTATGGCCTCGTCGCCCATCCCGATCGGTTCCTCTACGGATCGGCAGGCAATCTCGACATCCCCGGAAACCCGAGCCCTCGCGACCAGACCCCGCGTGTTCGGGGTATCGGCGGTCAGCCGTTCGTGCAGGGGGTTCTGTGGCTCGCTGTGCTCAGCGCGTTGGCGATGCGCCTCCGCAAAGAGCGGCGCATGCGACCACTGCTCATGTACTCGTTCTACTTCTTCTGTGCGATCGCGTTCATGGCCAAGGGCCTCCTCGGCCTCGCCATTCCCGGAGCTGCCGCCCTCTTCTACCTGATCGCCTCACGACGGTGGGCGATGCTCGGAAGCGGCGAGCTCCGCGTATCCACGGGCGTGCTGATCGTGACGGCGGTGAGCCTGCCTTGGTACGTCGCGATGTATGTGCGGCACGGCCCTGCATTCACCAACCGGTTGCTGATCCACGACCACATCAATCGGCTCGCAAGCGGGGTGCACGGCGAC